>DASSDE010000402.1:0-4415 GCA_035697365.1 Kribbella sp.
GGCCGGCGCGTGCAGCCGGCGGACGAAGACGTCCTCGATGCCGCCGCTCATCTCGCTACCGACTGCGACCGCGGCGCCACCGCTGACGAACGTACAGTCCTCGACGATGATGCCGCGCGACGGCAGCCCGAGCCGCCGGCCGTCGGCGTCCCGGCCGGACTTGATCGCGATGCAGTCGTCGTGGGTCGCGAACGTGCAGTCCCGGATCAGGACGTCGGTACACGACTCCGGGTCGCAGCCGTCGCCGTTCGGCCCGAGGTTGTCGACCGTCACGCCCTGGATGGTCACGTTGCGGCACTCGAGCGGGTGGATGGTCCACATCGGCGAGCCCTTGACCGTCACCCCCTCGATCAGGACGTTGGTACACCGGAACGGCTGGATGAAGCTCGGGCGGAGGTAGTGTCCCGCGCCGAAGACCCGCTGCTCGAGCGGGACCTGCTCGTTGTTCATCCGTTCGAGCTCTGCCCAGTCCGCGCGCTGGTTGGGCAGGCCGCTGTGCCAGCCGTACTGGCCGCTGCCGATCAGGTACCACCAGTGCTCGTTGTCGCCGGCGCCGTCGAGCACCCCCTTGCCGGTGATGCCGATGCCGGTCTGCCCCTCGGCGCGGATCAGCGACGAGTAGTTGTAGACCTCGACGCTCTGCCAGCGCGTCCGGACGACCGGCAGGTACGCCGCCGGATCGGTGCTGAACCGCAGCGTCGCACCCTCCTCCAGGTGCAGGTCGACGTGGCTCAGCAGGTTGATCGCGCCGGTCTGCCAGACACCGGGCGGTACGACGACGTGCCCGCCGCCGGCCTGATGGCAGGCCGCGACGGCGGCCGCGATCGCCGCGGTGCAGTCGGTCGCACCGCCCGGCGTCGCGCCGTACTGCGTGATCGGGAACCAGGCATCGCGGAACTTCGGTGGCCGGATTCTGGACCTGACCAGTCCTTCGGCGCTCAGCTCGGCGGCCGCGGGCAGACCGATGCCTGCGGCAACGACTCCCCCCAGACCGGCACCGAGGAGTTGACGACGGGTGGGACGCATGGGCGATGCCCCTTCCAGGGACGAATGAGGTAAAGCTTTGCCCGCAAGTATCCAAGAGATTTCGAGCCGGTCAAGAGTTCCCCACCACCAGGCGTTGACACACCAACGCTCTCCGGGCACGATCATTGCAATCGTTTGCACGCTAGGAGGACGCGGATGCCCGCCCCCGTTCGTCGCCGTACTGTTCTGTCCGCTGGTGGAGCCCTGTTCGCCGGTGGAGCTCTCGCCATACTCGGCGGCGGTACCGCCCCGGCCGCCGCCGGCCCTGTCCTGTCGGACCCGAACGCCCCGTCCGGCACAACCCCCTCGTCCGGCCCGGGCGGTCCCGCTGCCGACGCGCAGGTGGCCGCGATCCTGCGCCGGATCCAGCCCCCGCAGTTCCCGGATCGGTGGTTCGACGTGACGCGCTTCGGCGCGGTCGGCGACGACGCCACCGACTGCACAGCGGCGATCCGGGCCGCGATCGAGGCTTGTCATCGCGCCGGCGGCGGGCACGTCCTGGTCCCGGCGGGTGACTACCGCACCGGCGCGGTCCACCTGCTGAGCCACGTCGACCTGCACCTGGCGAAGGGTGCGCGACTTGCGTTCAGCCAGGACCCGGCCGCGTACCTGCCGGTCGTGCCGACGCGCTACGAGGGGACGGAGTGCTACAACTACTCCGCCTTCGTGTACGCGTACGGCCAGCGCGATGTCGCGATCACCGGGCAGGGCGTGCTCGACGGCCGCGCCGACGCCACGCACTGGTGGGACTGGACCGGCGGTCCGCCGCCGAACGAGGGGCCGGACAAGACCGTACTGATCCAGATGGCCGCGGACGGCGTCCCGGTCGAGCAGCGGGTCTTCGGCGCCGGCCACTACCTCCGCCCGAACCTGCTGCAGCTGAACCGCTGTGAGAACGTCCTGCTCGACGGGATCACCGTCAAGGACTCGCCGATGTGGAACATCCACCCGGTGCTCTGCCGCAACGTCACGATCCGCGGCGTCACGGTCGACAGCCCGGACGGACCGAACAACGACGGCATCGACCCGGAGTCCTGCACCGACGTGCTGATCGAGAACTGCACGATCTCCACCGGTGACGACTGCATCGCGTTCAAGTCCGGCAAGGACGCCGACGGCCGCCGGGTGAACGTCCCGTCGCGGTACGCGGTCGTCCGGAACTGCGAGATGGCCGACGGGAACGGCGGCGTCACGGCCGGCAGCGAGACCAGCGGCGGCGTGATGGACATCTTCGTCCGGGACTGCACGATGAGCAGCCCGCATCTCGAGCGCGCGATCCGGATCAAGAGCAACCCGGCTCGCGGCGGGACGATCAGCAACATCGACGTCCGCCGGGTCCAGGTCGGCCAGGCCGCCGACTCGGTGGTCGAGATCGTGCTCAACTACGCGAACGTGATCACCGGCGACTACCCGCCGGACGTGCACGCCATCACGATCAGCCAGCTCACCGTGGCGTCCGCGCCGCGCGCCCTGAACCTGCTCGGACTCACCGACGACCCGCTGCGCGACATCCACCTGCACCAGTGCCGCTTCGACGCGATCACCGACGAGAACGTGGTCGAGAACGTCGAGGGACTGCGCCTGAACCAGGTCTGGATCAACGGCGCCCGCGTCGACAACTGAAGGAGCTTCCATGGATGACTTGAGCCGCAAGAACTTCCTCCGCTTAGGTGCCGCGGCCGCCGCAGCTGGTGCAGCCGGAAGCCTGACAGCCGGCAATGCTGCAGCCGCGGGCACCACCGAGGTGCCGGCCGGCTCGGCTGTTCGCGACCCCGGGCCGGGGTGGGGGCATGTTGGAGACATTCTCGCGAACACTCGACCGCCGCAGTTTCGGTCGCGTGACTTCTCGATCACGAGCTTCGGCGCGGTCGGCGACGGTACGACGCTTGCGACCGAGGCGATTGCCACGGCGATCGACGTGTGTCATCGCTCCGGTGGGGGCCGCGTCGTCGTACCGGCGGGGACGTTCCTGACCGGGGCGATCCACCTGAAGTCGAACGTCAACCTGTACGTCTCCACCGGCGCGACGCTGCTGTTCAGCACCGACCCGGCCAACTACCTCCCGGTGGTCCTGACCCGCTTCGAGGGCCAGGAGTGCATGAACTACTCCCCACTCATCTACGCGCGCGACTGCGAGAACATCGCGGTCACCGGCGGCGGCACGCTCGACGGCGGCGCGACCTGGGACGACTGGTGGTCCTGGGTCACCCCGTCCGGCCCCGACGCGCGGGCACTGACGCAGATGACCGAGGACGGCGTACCGGTCGAGGAGCGGGTGTTCGGCGACGGTCACCATCTACGCGCCGCGTTCATCGAGACCCAGTCCTGCCAGAACGTCCTGATCGAGGGCGTCACGATCCTCCGCTCGCCGTTCTGGGAGATCCACCCGGTACTGTCGCGCAACATCACCGTCCGCGGCGTCCACATCGACAGCCGCGGACCGAACAACGACGGCATCGACCCGGAGAGCTCGCAGTACGTCCACATCCAGAACTGCACGCTGGACTGCGGCGACGACTGCATCGCGATCAAGTCCGGCAAGGGCGCCGACGGCCTGCGGATCAACGTGCCGTCGGAGAACATCCTGATCGAGGACTGCACGCTGAACATCCGGTACGGTGCGATCACGATCGGCAGCGAGATGACCGGCGGCGTCCGGAACGTGTTCGTCCGGAACTGCACGATCGGCAGCCCGAACCTGTACTTCGGCCTGTACATCAAGACCAACTCGGTGCGCGGCGGCTTCGCCGAGAACCTCTACCTGCGCGACCTGGAGATCTCGAACCTGACCAAGGAAGTGGTCTCCTGCAACTTCTACCGCAGCGAGGGCGACGTCGGGCCACTGACGCCGTACGTCCGCAACGTCGAGCTGCGCAACATCGAAGTCGGGCACGCCCGGAACGCGTTCTCGATCTTCGGCTACCCGCGCTCGCCGATCCAGGACTTCCGGCTGATCGACTGCACGTACACCAGCATCGACGCCGCGAGCTCGATCCAGGACACCCAGCTGACGTTCCGCAACTTCACCGTCAACGGGCAGCCCATCACGGATCCGGCGCAGCTGCTGTGACCGCCGGCTGGGCGGACGCCGACCGGATCCGGGCCGGCGTCCGGCCGCCGGCGTTTCCCGCGGTCGACTTCCCGATCACGTCGTACGGCGCGGTCGAGGCGAACGCCGGCCCCGGAATCGCGGCCGCCGTCGAGGCCTGCCACGCGTCCGGCGGCGGGCGCGTCGTCGTACCGCCCGGCGTCTGGCACACCACCGGGATCCGGCTGCTCTCGTACGTCGAACTGCACGTCAGCGCAGGCGCCACGTTGCGCTTCAGCACTGACCCGGCCGACTACCTGCCGCTGGTAGAGACGCGGTACGAGGGTCTCGAGGTGCTCAA
>DASSDE010000403.1:0-3597 GCA_035697365.1 Kribbella sp.
GATCTCGACCCCGATCGCCGACTCGGTGAACAGCTCGAAGGGCCCCGGCTCGATCACCGCGGCCCTGTTCCTGAAGGCGTTCACCGGCGACGTGCCGTGGGCCCACCTCGACCTGTCGTCGATCGCGGAGTCCCCGGGCGAACGCTTCGAGTACAGCACCGGAGCCACCGGCGCCGGTGCCCGCCTGCTCACGACCTGGCTGGCCTCCGACACGCCCACCTCGGGCATCGGCTGACTTCTTATCTGAACTGCTCGTGCAGGAACGTGACGATCCGGTCGCGGGCCGGCCGGGCCTGCGGGACCAGGCCCGGCAGACTGATGAACGCGTGGCCCGCCTTCGGATGTTCACTGACCTCGACTCGGGTGCCGGCTTCGCGTAGCCGTTCGGCGTAGACGCGGCCGTGGTCGGCGACCGGATCGAGGGTCGGGATCACCACGAGCGTCGGCGGCAGGCCGGCCAACTCGCCGGCGTACAGCGGTGACACCGAGCGCGGGTCGGTTCCTTCGGGTACGGCGAGGCGCAAGTAGAACTCGAGCCCTTCCCGGGTCAGGGTCGGCGTCTCCGGGTACTGCGCGACCGAGTCGTACTCGAGGGCGGTAGACGTCACGTCGACGCACGGGTTGACCAAGACCTGAGCGCGCAACGACAGGCCGGCGTCCCGGGCCCGCAGTACGGACAACGCCGCGACCATCGACCCGGCGCTCTCACCCGCGAGAGCCACCCGGCTCGGGTCGATGCCCCACGACGTGGCATTGGCGAAGATGTGCCGCAGTACGTCCCAGCCGTCGTCGACGATCGCGGCCAACGGCGTGTCGTGGTCCATCAGCCGGTGCTCGACGGACACGACCACGGCCGACACCTGCGCGGAGATGTGGCTGTTGATCCAGTCGCACTGCACCGCGGTTCCGACGTAACCGCCGCCGTGCACGTGAACGACCAGCGGGAGCTTCTGCGAGGTTGACCGGAGCGGGCGGTAGACGCGGACCCGGATCGTCCGGTCGGCCAGCTGGACCTGCCGCCAGGCGATCGTCGCGCCGCGGTGCGGGAAGCCGGTGAGCAGGTGGGCGAGGCGGGACGTGACGACCTTGTTCGCGACCTCGCCGAAGGCGGCGAGTTGCGCGGACGTCATCGTGCGGTAGTCGGGCTCCTTGCGGACGGAGTACATCAGCCGAACCCCCAGCGGTGGCTGTTCGGTGGTGGCGGATCTGCGCATCGGGCACCGTTCCTCTGGTTTCGCTACGGTTGGTATCGATACCGATGGTAGCGTAACCCGCTAGGGTGTCACCATGACTCCCAGCACCCGGCCGCCCGGACGGCCCCGGTCCAGCGTCGACGCGGAGGTGTTCGCGGCGACGCTGCGGACCATCCACGACCTCGGCTACACCCGGGCGACCGTCGAGCGGATCGCCGCCGCGACCGGGATCGCGAAGACGACGATCTACCGCCGCTGGCCGACGAAGGGTGCGCTCGTCACCGCGTGCCTGGTCGACACGTTCGAGCCGCTGACGTTCGGCGTCGACAGCCGCGAGGAGGACATCGCCGCCGCGGTCCGGTACGGCGCGCGCCGGCTCGCCGAGCCGGGAGTGGCCGCGGCGTTCGCCGGTGTCTTCACCGACGCGATCGGCGATCCGGGGCTCCGCGAACTCCTCACCACCCAGCTCCAGGACCCGTACCGGCAAGCCTTGATGGAGTCACTCGGCCTGCCGGAGCAGCGGGTCCTGTTCGTGATCGACGTCGTCATCGGCACGCTGCTGCACCGGATGGGCATCACCGGCGAGCCGATGGTCTCCGACGACGTCGACGCCCTGATCGCGATGCTCCAGCACGAGCTCCGTTGAAGCATCGCGGCCGCGTCAGGCCCAGTGGGCGTACGCGCGGATGATTTCGGGGTACGCCGCGAACGCCGTCCCGAAGTGATTGACCGCGCCCATCGAGTGCACGGTGACGTCGGCGCCGCGGGCCCGCAGCGAGCTCGCGCAGGAGTCCGCGTTCGCGGGAACGACGTCGGTGTCCGCGGTGCCGTTGTAGAGGTGGACCGGGACCCGCGGCGTCCAGTCGTGGCAGATCTGGTCGGCCTGCCGCAGGGCCTGCCGGAAGCGCCCGGTCGGGTGCTCGAGCTTTGCCGCGAACTCGGGCGTGAACAACTTCTCCGGTGAGTCCGGCAGTCCGGCGACGATCTGCTCCTCGGTGTGCTCGCCGTCGAAGAGCGCCTCGACCGTCTGCGCGTACGGCGCTTGGAACGCCGCGCGAGGGTCGTCGTACAACCCGACTCTCCGGTTCCACGCCGTAACGAAGTTCGCGAGGTAGAACGCCGCGGTCGACGGCAGCACCCGGCCGTCGAAGGTCCCGGGGAGTTCTTCACCGAGCAGGTCGTACGGGCCCGCGACGGCGCGGATCTCGCCGAGGCGGAACGGGCCGGCCTGATGCCGCGCGAGCGCCCGCCCGACGCCGAGCGAGGCACGCCCGCCCTGTGAGAACCCGGTGACGAGTACGTCGCGTTTCAGCGCGACCCCGTGCTTCGCGGCGAACGATCGCGCGGCGAGCAGCAGGTCGGTCGACGCGGTCGTCTCGCTTCGGGTGTCGATGTACGGGTGTCGCCCCGGGCCCAGCCCGAGCCCGAGGTAGTCCGGCGCCACGCCGACGAGCCCCTGACCCGCGAACAGTGCGGTGACGAGCCGGTCGGTCGAATCATCGCTGACCGACGCGACGTCCGCCTTGGTCGTGGTCGTACCGTGCAGGTACTCCGCGACGGTCAGCGCACCACGTCGTCCGTCGGGAAGTACGACGAGCCCGCTTGCGGTCGTCGGACGCCCGTCGGGATCGACAGTCCGGTAGACGAGCCGGTACGCCGTCACGCCGTAGCGGGACTGCGGCGCGCCCTCGAAGTCGGCCGCGGCCGCGTCCAGCTGGGCCGCCGTCAGTTGTGCAACAGGCACCGCGGAGACGAGTGCACCGCGCGGAGCGTGCACGCTCGACACGGCGGAATCCGAGAGCCTCGGCTGCTGTACGGCGGCGTACGCCGAGGCTGGGAAGGTAAGGAGCACCGCGGTGGCGATCGAGGCGGCAACGATCTTCGTCAGGCGAGTTGTCATGCCACCAGCCAACCGCCGCGGCGCGCAGCCCACGAGGGACTCTGCCCCCGAACCCAGGTGGACTTTTCCCCACCAACCCGGCTAGCTGAGCAAGCTGGTGTAGAGCTGGACTGTGCGGTCCGCGACGGCGTCCCAGCCGAACTGGGAGACGGCGCGTTCGCGGCCGGCCTTGCCCATCGCCTCGGCCTTGGCAGGGTCGTCGACGAGCGCGTTGATGCCGTCCGCGAGGCCGCGCTCGAAGGTGTCGGTGTCGTTCTCGTCGTACGGCACCAGGGTCCCGGTGACGCCGTCGTCGACGACCTCGGGGATGCCGCCGACCGCACTGGCGACGACTGCCGTCTCGCAGGCCATCGCCTCCAGGTTGACGATGCCGAGCGGCTCGTAGATCGACGGGCAGCAGAACGCCAGTGCGTGCGTCAGGACCTGCCGGACCTCTTCGCGCGGCAGCATCTCGGAGACCACGAACACGCCGTCGCGGGCCAGCTTGAGGTCGTCGATCAGCGC
>DASSDE010000404.1:0-2581 GCA_035697365.1 Kribbella sp.
CATGAGCGAGATGCCCTCTGAGTCGATCGAACCTGCGTCGGCTGCCGAAGCCGCCCGTGAGCTCGCCCGGGTCCTGCTGGAGCAGGCCGATGCTCTGGACCTCCACGACCTGCGGGCCACCGGCGCGATCGAGAACGTCCGGGTCCAGGCCCGGGCGCTCGCCGACGCCGTCCACGAGCGCGGCTGGGGCGACATCTTCCTCGGGATCGACTCCTACGATCCCGACGAGCTGGACGACCTGCCGCTCGGGCCGGACGACTTCGACGACCCGGCGGACTACCGGGAGATCGTCGCCGGTGACGCCTTGGACCTCGAGGAACTCGAGGAGCCGATGGTGCCGGAGTCCGGGGTCCGGCTCAGCTACCAGGCGCGGTACGACTACGTCGTGACCGACCCGGACGCCTTCGTGCAGTACGTGCGCAGCCGGGCGGACGAGGTGCAGAACGACGAGATCATCGACGACATCGAAGACGCCCAGTCCGCCTTCGAGCTGCTCTGCTACCTGGACGGCGTCGGCTCGAAGGAGTACGAGCCGTTCGGGCTGGTCCCTGGCGGTGGCGAGGAGTCGCACAAGGTCGTCAAGTTCTCGCTGTGGGACCTGGACCCGACCCGCCGCGACGACACGTACCCGTACTAGGACGCAATCGAGCTCCAGAACGCGCACTGGTGTTCTTGAGCCAGGTCGACTGCGGTGATTTCTTGCGAGGCAAGCGACTGTACGTGGCCCTCGCTCTGGAACGGCTGCCACCGCGGCTGACCAGGACCGTTCGGATCACCGGTGTGGGCGAACTGCGTCCAGTAGCTCATCATCGTCGCGGAGAGCCGCTTCTGCGCGGGGGTGCTCGGGCCCGGGAGCTGTGCGTCGTCGAAGAGGTACTGCAGCTCGGCGCCGTGGAACGCGCCGGTCGGGAAATTCGGCTTCGGCAGCGTACTGAACCACGGTGCGGTCTCGTCGGCGAACTCGTACGCATACAGCGGTGTCTGCGCGCCGAGGACGCGATCCCGAGCGAGGACCGGGCAGCCCCACGCCCAGTCGGTGACGACGGTCGACAGGGCCTCGCCGGCGGAGTGGAACTTTTCGGCGGGGTAGCGGGCCAGGACCCGTGCGGCGTCCGACCGGTCGAAGAGCGTGTGGACTTCGGCGCGGTAGCTTGCCGGGGTCGTCACCTGACCGGTTGCGGTCTCGATCGCCGCGGTGAACAGCCGGTGCTCGTCCCGCGTGGTCCCCTGGATGATCGGTACGTGGTTGAAGCGGCCGGTTGCGAACGCGCGATCCGGGCTGAGCGGCAACACGCCACCACCGACGGTCGGTCCTGATCCGACACCGACGTCGGACAGCTTGGCGAGCTCGGCGGTCGGTTTGGACCGCAGGCAGGCCGCGGCGGCCGCCGGGTGGGAGCAGCCGACCTCGGCCGCGACCTCGAGACCGTGTTGCTCGCGCTCGGACCGGGGCAGCGGAAACCAGGTCGGCGGTCCGGGCGACCAGTTCCGCCCGGTGCATTCGGCGCTTTGCACGATCGCCTTGTCGAACAGTCCCGCGGATCCTGGCGCGACCAGATGGGAGCAGACGCTGGTGCCGCCGGCGGATTCTCCGAAGATCGTGACGTTGCCCGGATCGCCGCCGAACGCCGCAGCGTTGCGTTGGACCCACCGCAACGCGGCCTGCTGGTCCTCGAGGCCGAAGTTGCCCGAGAGTTGCCGAGCGCCGCCGTGGTCCAGCGCCGGATGGGCGAGGAAGCCGAAGATGCCCAGCCGGTAGTTGGGGCTGACCACGATCACCTGGCCGCTGTTCGCCAGCTTCTGGGCGTCGTACAGGCTGCCGGCTCCGCTGATGAAGCCGTTGCCATGGATCCACACCATCACCGGCAGTTTGCGTGCACCGCCGGCGCGTGGCGTGGCGACGTTGAGGTAGAGACAGTCCTCGGTGTTGCTGGCGCGGTCGATCAGCCCTTCGGCCTGGGCGCAACGGTTCCCGGGCTTGGTGGCGTTCCGGATGCCACGCCACGATGCGGCCGGTCGCGGCGAGGCCCAGCGGAGCCGGCCGACCGGCGGTGCGGCGTACGGGATTCCTTGGAAGAGCCGGGCGTCCGTGGTGAGCGTGCCGCGGACGGCGCCGGCGTCTGTCGAGACCACGGTGGGCCCGGGCGCATTCACCGAACCGACGCTGCTCGTCGTGGCTGTCGTGGCTCGGGTCACGCCTCCGGCGGTCACGGCCGTGCCTGTGAGCAATGCCGTGGTCAGCAGCACCCCGAGCCGGCGTGAAAGGCCGAACCGCGGTCGCCGCCGACCCGGCCCGTCGTGCTGATGATGTTGCTGTTCCATAGCCTGCTCGCCTTCTCGACTATATTCGTGTGTGGGTCACACTAATATAAAGTGTAAGGTACACACGAAGTCAACCGACCTGCCGTGCGGGAGGAGCCGAACAGATGCCGTCGACCGACGAGGCGCACCTGCCGCCGGGGCTGGTGCTGGCGTGGGGCCTGCCCGCCAAGGCGAACAAACTCGGCCGGAAGCCGACGCAGAGCGTCGAGCAGATCGTCGACGCGGCCCTCGAACTGGCCGATGCCGACGGATTCGCGGC
>DASSDE010000405.1:0-2731 GCA_035697365.1 Kribbella sp.
GGGGTTCGTTCAACCTGAGCAGGTGCCCGATGCGCAGATCATCAGCCACACCGACGATCGCCACAGGCGATCTCGAGGCGATCGGCGCATTGGAGTCAGGGAACTGGCGAGCAGCCCTGCGGATGCTCGGTCCGGGCCGGGTCGGCGACGCGTACGTCGGCGCGAACCTGCGGACCGTGGCGCGCGCGATGGCGTGCCGAGCGGCCGGTGACCACAGCGGCGCCTGGGCGGCGCTCGGGATTGCGGCGGCATCGATCGTCCGGCTGCGCCCGGGGATCCCGTTGGTCCGATCCTCTGCTCCTGAGGTGCTGCCCGGCGTGGTCCGGCTGGCGTTGCCGCCGGAGCACGACGGGCCGGCGTACCGGGTCGTACGGCTGGTGTGGCGCGAGCAGAGTGAGCTCAGCCGTCTGCATCGGCTGGCGGCGGATCGGCCGAGCGGGATGCCGCAGGACCGGCACATCCTCGTGCTCGCGTTCATCGAGTACCTGTCCTGGCTGGAGCTCGACCTCGAGACCGGCCTGACCGAGCCGGCGGTCGACGAGGGGCAGGTGTTCGAGTTGCGCGAGCGCCGCCGGGACGGGTTCCTCCGGAGTGCGACCGACCTGCGGCAACTGCCGCTGCCGCGCGCGGGCTCGATGACAAAGACAGTCTGGGATCGCGCCGGTGGTTACCACGGCCTGCGCCGGCTGGCCCTGCTGGAGCTGGCGGAACGTCCCGAGCCACCGTGGACCGACTCGCCGGCACCCGCGTCCTGCCCGGTGCGTAGCGGCGCTCGGCTGGCCTGGATGCTGGCTAGGGCAGCTTGACTGCTTTACCAACCGACGTTGTGGTCTTAACCTTTTGAGATCGTCTTCATCCTCAGGGATCGTTGACTTCGACAACGATGTCGAGCGGCGCGAAGGAGGGGTCAGCCCTGATGCTCGCCCTTCAGACTGCGCCCGGCACCGACGTACGACTCGTCTCTCCGACCCCCGCCGACCTGGTCCGGACGACCGAGTTCGCGCCCGGCCTGACCGTCGAGATCGACCTGGCGGATCCGTCGCGCTGGCACGCTGTCGAGGTACGGGACTGGGCCGCGGCGGATCCCGCGCTCCGTAATGCGGTGCTCGGACGGCCCGCGGTGCGGCTGTTGTCTTCGGGGATGCCGCACGTTGGCGAACCCATCGACGTCACTCCCGCGCCGGCGTGGCGGCGGTTGGCGGTTCTGGACGCGCTGGACTGGTGGCTGCAAGTACCTCTCAACCAGGGGCTGCTCGATGCGGAGCGGGCGATCGCGCGGGCCCGTGCGGCGGCGTCGCTCCCCGCCGGGTCCCTTCGGCATTCGCTCGTCGATCGCGCCGTCGTCCATGCCCGGCGCTCGGCCGACGACGTGACGACGTACCTGAACGGCCTCGGCGACTCTTCGTTGCCCAGGGCCCTCTTTTCGGGTTTGGCGCGCTTGGCGACCGGCTACGCCGCCCTACGACAGGAGGTCGAAGGCCCGGACGCTGCCTTGAGCGCCGTACTGACGGCCTGGAATCGCCTGAAGTCCGCCGATGCAGTCGGTCTTCCGGCAACCTTTGAGCCTGATGACGTCGGGTTTGCGGCCTCTGGGCCTGCTGTTGATCCGCGGCAGTTGCGCGCTCGCATCGCCGGCGACGTACAGATGACCCCCGACCCGTACGGTACGTCGGTGCGCGTCGTCGTACCCGCCTTCGTGCCGATGCCGTCGGCGCTCGTCGCGGATCGGGTGATGGTACGGCTGGTCGACCAGCGATCGGGGCAGGCGCATGAGCCGGTGCTCCTGACGTTGCGCTCCGGCGCGTTCACCGAGACAGTCCCGCTGCGTGGCACGCCGGTGGAGTATGTGCGCGCCGACGTGTTCGACGCCGACAGCGCTGTGCAGCCAGCGCAGCCGGCCGATCTCGTACGGGCGCGGCGAGCGCAGTTCGTACTGAGCGAATGGCGGCGAGCGGTCGCGGAGTCGCGGCTCTCGCGCAGCGTACGTCCACGAAACCACCGTCTCACCCGCTTGCTCGATGCGATTGCCCCGACCAAGCGGCCGTTGTTCCGCAACGGTCCGGCACGTGCGGACGTACTCGACGCGATCAACGGCACCACCCGTCACCCGTGGTTCGGCAGCACAACTGGCGCCGGCGCCCCGCTCGTCGCCGAGCTCGCCGCAGCGCACGCCAACCGCTGACCAACGACGGCTGCTGCACGCCAATCAATGCGGTATCGGTGTGAATGTGGTGCCTTCGCGGCATCGTTGTTCGCCCTGTGTGGAGAGGTCATCGCGTAATGGACACGCGACCGACCACCTCCGAGGAGCGAGCAATGACCGTCGTCTCTCGAGCCACCAGCCGCCGCAGCACCCGCCCCGGCAGCAACCGAACCACCCGGCACCCCCGCGCCGGCCGCGGCCCGACCCGCGGCCGCGGTGGAACCCGACCCACCCGGCGCTACCTCCCGCCGGCCCTGCTCACCCGTACGCAGGCAGCCCCGATGCCGTCACGCACCAGGTCGCCCTTCATCCTCTGGCTCCTGATGGCAGCCGACCTGGCCACGGCGATCTGGATGTACACGGTCGGCGACTGGCTCGACCACACCTCCAAGCTCACCGCCACCGCAACCTTCGGCGGCCACCACTACGCCGTACTGATCGCCGCCGCAGCAGCCTTTCTCACGCTCGCCACCGTCGCAATCCTCACCGAAGGCTTCACCAAAACCACCCGCCCCCTGACCATCATCC
>DASSDE010000406.1:0-2839 GCA_035697365.1 Kribbella sp.
CTCCGTGTCGGAGTACGTGTGCAGGAGGTACTCCGCGACCCAGTCGGTACGCCCCGGGTACGTCGACTCGCTGACGATCCGGTCCGCTGCCTTGCCCGTGTCAAGCGCAGACCGTCGCAGCTGTACGCCGTTTGACGTCAGCAGCGCCCAGGACGGACCAGGTGCGCCGTACGGCATGCCAACGCTGCCCGCGTTCACCACGAGACGCCGGTCGACCTGCCGGGCGAACGGCATGTGCGTATGCCCGCACACCACGGTCCGGACCTCGTCCGGCAACCCTCTGAACACCTGTGCCCACCGGGAGATCGGACTGTCGACCAGCACCATCTCCTCGTCATCCCGTGGAGTGGCGTGGCAGAACAGTACGTCCCCGATCGTCACCGTGGTCGGCAGCGCAGCCAGGACCTCCACGTGGTCCGCCCGCAATTGCTCAGCCGCCCACGGGCTTACCGCGTCCGGCGGCTCCGCGGTGTACGTCCCGCGAGCCATCTCCACGAGCTCGCGGTCCGCGTTGCCCCGTACCCACACCACGCGGTCGCCCAACGAGGTCAGAAGGTCCAACGTCTCCACAGGCTGCGGCCCACTGGCAATGTCCCCGGCCAGTACGACCGCATCGGCCGACCGTACGTCGTCCTCGGCAAGCACCGCCTCCAACGCAGGCAGTACCCCATGAACATCAGCAAGCACAGCGATCCGCTCCATGCCGGCCAGTCTGCTGCCAGACCCCTTGTTCTCCTGGGATATCTGCTCAGGGCAGATCAGGCGCCGATCAGCAGCTCGCCCTTGGCGAGTGGGGTCGCGAGCTCGCAGGCGCCGCTGGAGATGGTGCAGCGGACGATCGACGCCGGTGTCTGTTCGCCGTCGTCGGCGAGCAGCAGGAGGTGCTGGTCGTCCTCGGGGACAGCCTGCCGGAAGACACCGGACCATTCGTGCAGCGTTGCGCCGTTCTTCGCGTCGAGAACAGCCGCGATGCCGTCGCCGTACCCGTCCTGGTATTTGGGGCCGGCGATCACGGTCGCCGCGTCCGGTGTGAAGCCGGTGATCATGTAGTCGCAAGTCAGCCACAGGCGCTTACCGGTCGGAACGGCGAGGAGCGTACTGCAGCTGCTCTGGTCGTTCAGCGTGGTCAGCGAGCCCGCCGTACTGGCGCTGGACATCGACAGCGGCTGCGGTACGGCCTTGAGGATGCTGGCCGTCGACTCGCCGGGAGTCCACTCGTACAGCGCGGTCCGGCCGGTCTGGGTGGTCGACCCGCCGAAGTAGACCTTGCCGTCGAGGTAGCCGTACAGCCTGTTGTTCCAGAGGCCTGGCACGGTGATCTTCTGGACGTCGGCTGCACCGCCCTGGTCTGCATAGACGGTGACGCCCGCGACCTCCTCGCCAGTGCTCTTGAGCTTGGTACCGATGTAGGCCGCGGCGGTGCCGTCGCCGGTGGTGACGATGTCGGTGATGTCGGGCGTCCGGCGGCTGATCTCGCCGGTGCTGTTGTCCAGCGACAGCATCTCGGTGCCGAAGCCCTTGGTGACCACGGCGAGCGAGAACCTGCCCACGCGGGCGACCGCCTGGATCTGGGCGTTGCCGGGGACCTTGATGTCCTCGCCAGCGCCGCCGCGGATCGTGCGGCCGGCCAGGTAGGTGACCTGCGGCGCCCGGCCCTGGGCGAGCTTTTTGAGGTCGATCTTGGTCTTGACCAGACCGGTCGGCGTCGAGGACCGCGTTGTCGAGGACGGCGTTCTCGAGGACGGCATTGTGGAGGGCGGCATCTTGGCAGGCGTCGGCTTCGCCGCGGTCGTGGTCGCGGCAGGCGTACTGGGCGCGGTCGACGGGGATGTCGAGAGCGGGGTTGCGGGGCCGTTCGCGTTGGCCGGGCCCTGGCGGGAGGCGAGGGCCCCGCCGCCGGTGATGGCCGCGACCGCGACAGCTGCGACCAGGGCGACCAGGCGGCCGTTCTGTACTCGCATCGGCGATCTCCTCGGAGGTTCTGTGGTCAGGTCACGTCAAGTACGGGACCGTGCGGCGGACCACGGCCGGGCGGGAGGGCCGGCATCCCGCTGTCGCAGATGTGACGCCCGGAAACGCTGCTTTGTTCACGGCAGCGTTCGGGCCGCGGGACGGATCGAGCATAATTGCGCCATGGACCAGCCACCCCGGATCGGCCGGTACTCCCTGGTCCGCCGGGTGGGTGCCGGAGGCTTCGCGACCGTCTGGCTGGCCCGCGACGAGCAGCTGGACGCCGAGGTCGCGGTCAAGATCCTCTCCGAGAACTGGGTCGAGGACGAGGACGTGCGCCGCCGGTTCCTGGCCGAGGGCCGGTTCCTGCGCAAGGTCGACTCGCTGTACGTCGTTGGCGTGCACGACATCGGCGAGGCCGACGACGGCCGCCCGTTCATGGTGCTGACGTACGCCGACGGCGGCACGCTCGCGGACCGGATCAAGGCGGGCCGGCTGGAGTGCGCCGAGGTGGTCCGGGTCATCGACCAGGTCGGCCGCGGCCTGAAGCACCTGCACGCCCGCGGCGTCCTGCACCGGGACGTGAAGCCGGCCAACGTGCTGTTCCGCACCGATCCGGCCGGGGACCGCGCGATGCTGTCGGATCTCGGCCTGGGCAAATCGCTGGCCGAGGTCTCGCGGATCACGATGCCCGGCGGCACACCGGCGTACGTCGCTCCCGAGCAGGTCCGCGGCGAGCGTCTGGACCACCGCGCCGACCTGTACTCGCTCGGTGCGGTCGCATACGCCGCCTTCACCGGCCAGGCGCCGCATGGTGTGGCCAGCCTCGGTGCCGTGATGCAGATCGAAGCACCGCCGCCCTCGATGACCACACTGCGCGAAGACGTGA
>DASSDE010000407.1:0-3321 GCA_035697365.1 Kribbella sp.
TACACATCCGGTACGCCGGGCATCGTCAGCTGCACCAGCTTCTGCCCGAGAGTCGCGGCCCGTACGTAGCTGGTCTGCTCGTCCGCGAAACGCCGTACCGACTCCAGCACTGCCTTGTCCTGCAGGACTGCGGTAGCGAACTCCGCCACCGTCTGCTCGTACTCCTCGTCCGGAGACGTCCAGGAGGTGAGGCGCTTGGCCTCACGAATCGCCTTGAGCAGGTAGGCCTGCATCCGGTCCTCAGCGAGCGGGCCCTCGTCCCAGGTGCCGAAGAGCGTCTGCCAGAACAGGTACTCCGTGCTGCCGTCCAGCAGTGGGCTGCGGTGCCCCTCGGACAGGCGGCGCCACTCGCGTACCGCCTCGGACCACGCCGCGGGCTGCTCGGACAGCACACCGAGCCGTGCACGTACGTCCTCGGAGCGCTTGGTGTCGTGCGTGGACAGTGTGGTCATCGTCTTCGGCCAGTGCTTGTTCAGCTGGGAGGCGTACGCGTGGAACTCCTCCGGAGATACACCGAAGTGTTCCGGGTCCCCACCGACCTCGTTGAGCGACGTGAGCCGCAGCCACCGGTAGAACGCGGTGTCCTCGACGCCCTTGGCCATCACCGGACCGCAGGTCTGCTGGAACCGTACGATCAGCTCGGCCCGTGCCTCCTCGTCGATCGTGCTGGTCTCCCGGCCGAGCAACAGGTGCAGTACGACGTCCAGCGTGGACTGTCGGTCCTCGTCGAGATTGGCACGTGCCTTCTCGGCAGCCCGCTCCAGCGCAGCGACCGCCGACGCAGGGGCCGGCTCACCTGGTACGACATACGCGCGGTAGATGTCGAAGTGGACGAGCAGCTCGGCCACGACCGCATGGAACGACCGCCGGGTGTGGTCACGCAGCCGTACGTCGTCCTGGCAGATGCGGGCCATCAACTCGACCAGGCGATGCACCTCGGCGTACTGACCGTGCTGGACGATCTCCCGCTTCGCCTCCTCAACCACCGGGGCGAAGTCGGCCGGCGCACCGGTCAGCTCGGAGTGCAGTGCCGACAGCGGTGCAGCACCCGCGGGGTCGATGAACAGCCCGCCGACGCGCAGCAGAGCGTCGTACCCGGTGGTGCCCGCGCAAGGCCAGTCCCGCGGCAGCTCCTCGTCGCCTTCGAGGATCTTCTCCACCACGACCCACGCACCACCGGTGCGCTCCGCCAGCCGGCGCAGGTACCCACGGGGATCGGCCAAGCCGTCCGGGTGGTCGATCCGGAACCCGTTCAGCTTGCCCTCGTGCAGCAGCGCCAGCAGGAGCTTATGCGTTGCGTCGAAGACCTCCTGCGTCTCCTGCCGTACTGCGGCGAGCGTGTCGACGTCGAAGAACCGCCGGTAGTTCAGCTCCTCGTCAGCGACCCGCCAGTGCGCCAGGCGGTACCACTGCTCGGTGACAAGCTCCTCCAGCGGCAGCGTCTCCGTCCCCGGGCGCAGCGGATACTCGTGCTCGTAGTACCGCAGCACGTCGCCGTCGACCGACAACTCACCGTCGGCCAGCACCTTGCCGATCCGGTGACCGAGCACCGCCATCAGCAACGGCTGGTTGCCCGCACCCCAGTCCACGTCGAACCAGTCCGCGTATTGCGAACCCGGCCCGAGCCGCAGCACCGACCACAGCGCCTTGTTCAGGCTTTCCGGCGTCGGTACGGCGACGTGGTTCGGTACGACGTCCGCGACAGCACCCATGCGGTGCTCGGTGAGCCGCGCCGAGAGGTTGTCGAACGCGGACCGGCCGCCCATCGGCTCCGACAGGCGGCTGTGGTCCACCACGTCGTACCCGTGGGTCGAACCGGGCGCAGCCTGGAGGATGGGCGACAGGTACGCGTGGGAGATCCCGAGGCTCGCCAGGTACGGGACCACCGCGGCGGCGTCGTCGAAACCGAACTCGGCGCGGAGCTGGAACCGGTAGGTGGCCTGCGGGACCCCCCTCATCCGGCTGCCTGCCTCGGACGGGTCAGGACCACCGTACTGCGGGCCTCGAGCTGGACCGTACTCCCCGCCGGATGCGGTTCCTCCGGCCCGGCGCCCGTGGTGGTCGTCGTGTCCACCACCACCGTCCAGCCGTCGCCGTACTCCTCCGGCGGCAGCAGGAAGTCGACCGGTTCGAAGTTGCCGTTGAGCAGCACCATGAAGGAGTCGTCGACCACCGGCTCGCCGCGCGGGTCCGGCTCGGAGATCGCGTCACCGTTCAGGAAGACCGCCATCGCGCGGGCGTCGTCGCGCTGCCAGTCGCCGTTCTCCATCTCGGTGCCGTTCGGCATGAACCACACCAGGTCGCCGAGGCCGTCGACCCCGGTGTCACCGTGAAAGAACCGGCGCCGGCGCAGCACCGGGTGGTTGTTGCGCAGCTTGACCAGCGACCGGGTGAACTCGAGCAGGTGCTTCTGCGGCTCGTCCAGCTCCCAGTCGATCCAGGCGAGCTCGTTGTCCTGGCAGTAGACGTTGTTGTTGCCGCGCTGCGTCCGGCCGAGCTCGTCGCCGTGGGCGATCATCGGCACGCCCTGCGAGATCAGCAGGGTGGTCAGGAAGTTCCGTTCCTGCTTTGCGCGCAGCCGCAGCACCTCGGGGTCGTCGGTCGGGCCCTCGGCGCCGCAGTTCCAGGAGCGGTTGAAGCTCTCGCCGTCGTTGCCGCCCTCGCCGTTCGCCTCGTTGTGCTTCTCGTTGTACGAGACCAGGTCGCGCAGGGTGAAGCCGTCGTGCGCGGTGATGAAGTTGATGCTCGCCAGCGGCCGGCGGCTGTCGTCCTGGTACAGGTCGGACGAGCCGGTCAGCCGGGACGCGAACTCGGCGAGCGTGGACTTCTCGCCGCGCCAGTAGTCCCGGACGGTGTCGCGGTACTTGCCGTTCCACTCGGTCCACAGCGGCGGGAAGTTGCCGACCTGGTAGCCGCCGTCGCCGACGTCCCACGGCTCGGCGATCAGCTTCACCTGGCTCACCACCGGGTCCTGCTGGACCATCTCGAAGAACGCCGACAGCCGGTCCACCTCGTGGAACTGCCGGGCCAGCGTGGCCGCCAGGTCGAAGCGGAAGCCGTCGACGTGCATCTCGGTCACCCAGTAGCGCAGCGAGTCCATGATCAGCTGCAGGACGTGCGGGTGCCGCATCAGCAGGCTGTTACCGGTGCCGGTGGTGTCGTAGTAGTGCGTCTTGTCCTGGTCGACCAGCCGGTAGTAGGCCGCGTTGTCGATGCCCTTGAACGACAGCGTCGGGCCGAACTCGTTCCCCTCGGCGGTGTGGTTGTAGACGACGTCGAGGATCACCTCGATGTCCGCCTCGTGCAGCGCCTTCACCATCG
>DASSDE010000408.1:0-2585 GCA_035697365.1 Kribbella sp.
CTTCAACCACGACAAGACGATCGGCGACTGGGACCGGCTGCTGCAGCTGGTGCAGCGCTACGACCCGTACCAGCGGCTGCGGTCGATCCACAACGGCACGAAGATGTACGAGGTCTTCACGCCGTACGACTTCTCCAAGCCGTGGATCACCCACCAGAGCGTGCAGCACTGGGACGGCGCCGAGACCGCCACCTGGCGGGACTGCCCGAAGCCGGTCGTGATCGACGAGATCGGCTACGAGGGCAACGCCGGCCGCCGGTGGGGCAACCTGACCGCGGACGAGATGGTGCACCGGTTCTGGCAGGGCATGGCGCTCGGCGGGTACGTCGGGCACGGCGAGTCGTTCGTCGACCGCGAGACCCGCGCGTGGATCTCGGTCGGCGGCCGGCTGTACGGCGAGAGTCCGGAGCGGATCGACTTCCTGCGCGGGGTGTTCGCGGGGCTGCCGCGGCAGTCCGACGGCGACGTCGACGGCGACCGTTGCGTCCTGCACTACCTCGGCGACCGGCAGCCGGCCGCCGTCGAGCTCGACCTGCCGGACGGCACGCCGTTCCACTTCGACCTGATCGACACGCGCGCGATGACCATCACCCCCCTGGCCGAGTACTCCGGCCCCAGCCGCATCCCACTGCCCGCCACCCCGTACCTCGCCCTGAGAGGGACCCGATGACGTCAGTTGCACGCTGGGACGTGCTCGAACTACCGGTACCCGGACCGACCGGCGTGGCCTTCCACCACGCGTCCGGTGCGAGCGCCTATGCAGAGTCCTTCCAGGAGGGCGACGGCTGGCTGGTGCGCTTCAGTCCCGATCTCGAGGGCTCCTGGATGTACGACGGCGGTGCGGTGGAGTGCACTCCGGCGACCTCGCGAGGACCTGTCCGCCGGGTCGGCACGACCGTGCGGTGGGCCGACGGGACGTCGTACCACCCGTTGACGACCGAGTGGTTCGGGCGGCCCGAGGAGTGGGCTGCGGCGCGTCCGGCGCTGGCCGCTTCGCCGTTCAACCGGGTACGGCTGCAGGTCTCTGCGGCGCTCGAGGAGCAGGTCCGCGATCTCCTGGCGGCTGACGTGGTCGCCGATGTCGTGCTGCCCGCGGACGAGGAGGTCGTGCGGGACCTGGTCAGTCGGCTGGGGGCGTACCGGAATGTGACGTGGTGCCTGGAGACCGCGGCCAACTCACGGCAGCTGGCGGAGCTGATCGCGGAGCTCGATCCGAGTCGGCACCTGATCTCGATGCACGAGGCAACCGACCCTGGGCCGCCGTGGCTCACGCACCTGAGCGTTCGGCTCGAGAACCTCCGGACGGTCTCGCCGCTGCGCCGCGACTACGCGAAGCCGGTCTTCGTCGACGCCTGCGGTCATGAAGGCGACGGAACCACCCCGGACACCAGCCTCCGCCCCGAGGAGTTGCTCACGCGCATCTGGGAGGGGACGGTACGCGGCGCGTACGTGACGCACGGCGAGTCGTACGGCGATGCGCCCTGGTCGAGTGGTGGCGCCAGGCCGACCGGTGTCGTCGCGCAGCGGTTGCGGTTGTTGCGGGAGGTGCTGGACGAGTTGCCCGACGGCGCCGAGCCGATCGACGACTACCGCGATGCGCCGACGCTCGCGGTGCCGGGGTCGTACTACCTGCAGTACCTGGGTGAGCACCAGTTTCCGGACCGTACGTTCACGCTGCCCGCGGGCGAGTACGACGTCGACGTACTGGACGTGTGGAACCACTCGGTCCGCAGTACGAAGGAAACGGTCACGTCGGATGCGCTGATCGTCAGGTTGCCCGGCACGCAGTATCAGGCGATCCAGATCCGCCGGACGTCCTGATGCCTGTGAACAGCTCCGCACTCACATCGGGTCCCCGGCAGGCCGAGCTGCGTCGTACGCCGGACGGCGTCGTCCTGCAGTTCGGCCTGGTGGACGGCCCGGTGTACCTGGAGCGACCGGTCGGGAGCCTGCTCACGTACTCGGCCGGCCGCCCCTGGCAGGTGGACCCGCCGCAGCCGGACGGCTGGTGGATCTCGCGGCGAGCCGGAGAACATCGCGCCGGGTGCCGGACCGGGCCGCTTGCCGTTGAGCTGCGGTTGGCGTTCGATGACGCGGACCGGTTGAACCTCGAGGTCCGCTGGCGCAACACCGGCCAGCGGCGCCTCGCGGACCTCGCGGTCGGGCTGCTGGTCGACCTCGGTCGCGTGCACGACAGCCAGCTGACCGTTCCTGGCCTGATCTACAACGACAATCCGTCCGCCGACCCGACCCGCGCCGTGCCGCGCGTCGGTCACACGCCGGGCGGCGGCTTCGTTGCCGAGGAGGACCGGCTCCCGATCCCCGGCATCAACCTCGAATGGCGCACCGGACGCGACCGCCGCTGGCTGTCCGTGCTGTCCCGCCCGCACGCGCGACGCTCGGCCGACGGCCAGGTCCGGTACGGCTCGCTCGGCGTGCTCCGGCAGGACGGCCCGGTGATCGCGGCGCTCAGCGGCGTACTGATGTTCGACGGCAAGCAGGACGTCCGGTACGTCAGCAAGGCCGAGACCGAGGCGACCGACGACGGGTACCTCACGCTGCTGCCGGGTGAGGTCTACACGCAG
>DASSDE010000409.1:0-2840 GCA_035697365.1 Kribbella sp.
CGAGGTGATCAGGTACAGGGCACCGATCCGCTTGTGATCAGTAGTGGTCAGCCACTCGGTCAGCTTCGTCCCCGGGTACGTCCCGGCCGGCGACCTCTGCAGCTCTCCGAGGGCAGTCCGCTCAGATGTCGTCACAGCAGCTCCGCAGATCGTCGCGACAGGTTAATGGACGATATCGTCCGCAGCGTCGGCGCGGCAAGCCTCACAAAACAAGAGGGAGATCAGAGCTTAAGAGGACGATATAGTTCCTTTGTACCGGACTCACTGCTCCCAGAGGTGACGCAATGGCTGATCAGCAACTTCCCACTCCGGTCGAGTGGCTCGACGCGCGCCTGGGCATCCTCAAATCTGGCGCGAAGAAGGACGGGTCCGGGGGGCTGCGCAAGGTCTACCCGGAGCACTGGTCGTACCTGCTCGGCGAGATCGCGCTCTACAGCTTCGTCATCTTGATCCTGACCGGGATCTTCCTGACGCTCTGGTTCAAACCCTCGATGGGCGAGATCGAATACCAGGGCTCGTACAGCCCGCTCAAAGGCCTGCACATGTCGCAGGCGTACGCCTCTACCCTGAACATCACCTTCGACATCCGCGGCGGTCTGCTGATCCGGCAGATCCACCACTGGTCCGCAGTGCTGTTCATCGCCTCGATGATGGTCCACCTGCTGCGCGTCTTCTTCACCGGAGCGTTCCGCAAGCCGCGCGAGCTGAACTGGCTGATCGGCTTCGGCACCCTGTTCCTGGGCATCATCGAGGGCTTCATCGGCTACGGCCTGCCCGACGACCTGCTGTCGGGCACCGGGCTGCGGATCACCAACGGCATGATCCAGGCATCACCGGTGATCGGCACGTACCTGAACTTCTTCATCTTCGGTGGCGAGTTCCCCGGCGACACGTTCGTCCCACGGTTCTTCACCGTGCACGTCCTGCTGCTGCCGGGTCTGCTGCTCGCCCTGATTACCGTGCACCTCTTCTACATCGTCTACCACAAACACACCCAGTGGGCCGGTCCCGGCCGCACCGAACGCAACGTGGTCGGGTTCCCGTTCTTCCCCGACTACGTCGCCAAGGCCGGCGGAAACTTCTTCGCGGTCTTCGGCGTCACGGTCCTGATGGGCGCGCTGATGCAGATCAACCCGGTCTGGCTGTACGGGCCGTACAACCCCGCCGAGGTAACCGCAGGCTCCCAGCCCGACTGGTACATGGGCTGGCTCGAAGGCTCCGTACGTCTCTTCCCCGGCTTCGAGTCGCACTTCTGGGGCATCACCCTGAGCTGGAACCTGATCATCCCCGCGCTGATCATTCCACCGGCGTTCGTCACACTGGTCGCGCTCTATCCGTTCATCGAGGGCTGGATCATCGGCGACCAGCGCGAACATCACCTGCTGGACCGCCCACGCGACGCCCCGACGCGCACCGGGATCGGCGTCGCGTTCATGACCTTCTACGGCCTGCTGTGGATCGCCGGCGGCAACGACATCATCGCCACCCACTTCGGCATCTCGCTCAACCACGTCACCTGGTTCCTGCGATTCGCGGTCATCCTCGGCCCGGTCATCGCGTTCTGGATCGCCCGCCGCTGGGCGATCTCGCTGCAAGGCGCCGACCGAGCCCGGCTCCAGCACGGTGTGGAAACCGGCATCATCACGCGCTCCCCCGACGGCAAGTACACCGAGAAACACCAGCCCATCTCCGTCTACGAGGCGTACTCGCTCACAGCTCGCGAGCGGCCCATCCCGTACGAGCTGGAGGCGCCCACCGACGAGAACGGCGTCCGGGCCCCGCGCCGAACCCTGCACAAGGCCCGCGCCGCCTTGTCCCGGTTCTACGACTGACAACGCACTGAGGGCGTGCCCGTCGCCGCAGCGACAGACACGCCCTCAAGGGTTTGTGGACTCAGGCAGTAGTGCGGTGCGGAAGGACCCAGTTCGGGCGGGCGAAGTGGCACGTGTAGCCCGCCGGGTACGTCTGCAGGTAGTCCTGGTGCTCCGGCTCGGCCTCCCAGAACGGCGCCTCCGGCTCGATCGTGGTCACAGCCTTGCCCGGCCAGAGCCCGGACGCGTCGACGTCCGCGATCGTCTCGCGGGCGACCTTCTCCTGCTCGGGGCTGAGCGGGAAGATCGCCGAGCGGTAGCTGGTACCGATGTCGTTGCCCTGGCGGTCCTTGGTCGACGGGTCGTGGATCTGGAAGAAGAACGCCAGGATGTCGCGGTAGGTCGTCTTCGTCGGGTCGAAGACGATCTCGACCGCCTCCGCGTGCCCGGGGTGGTTGCGGTACGTCGGGTGGTCGTTCTGCCCGCCGGTGTAGCCGACCCGCGTGTCGAGCACGCCCGGCTGCTTGCGGATCAGGTCCTCCACGCCCCAGAAGCACCCGCCCGCGAGGACCGCGGTCTCGGTACCCGCCGGGCGGGTGATCTCGCCGGTGTCGTGAATTCCACTCGTCATGATGCGTGCTCCTCCGTACTGGTGGCCTCGAACAGGGACAGGTACTCGCCGTAGCCCTCGGCCTCGAGCTCCGCGACCGGGACGAATCGCAGCGAGGCGGAGTTCATGCAGTACCGCTGACCGCCCGCGGCGACGGGGCCGTCACCGAAGACATGGCCGAGATGGCTGCCGGCGCCGGTGGACAGCGCCTCCGTACGGATCATCCCGTACGACTTGTCGGTCTCCGTACGAACGGCGTCCGCCGCGAGCGGCTTGGTGAAGCTCGGCCAGCCGGTGCCGCTGTCGTACTTGTCGGTCGACGAGAACAAGGGCTGTCCGGAGACAACGTCCACGTAGATCCCGGCCTCGTGGTTGTCCCAGTACTCGTTCCGGAACGCGGGCTCGGTCGCGCCGTCCTG
>DASSDE010000410.1:0-4668 GCA_035697365.1 Kribbella sp.
GTCCAGTCGCGGGCGCGGATCGGGTAGTCGACACCCCACGCCTTGTTCGACTGGTCCCGTACCGTGATCCGGCCGACGGTCGTGTAGTCCTGCTCGGTGAAGAAGTCGAAGCCGAGCACGGTGTGCCCGGACCAGTCGGAGACCGGGAGGCTCGGCGTACCGGCGTACAGATTGATGCCGGACGACGCACTGGCGCCGGGGGTGTTGGCCGGGCCGATGGTGAACTTCAGCCCGGAGCTGCCGTGCGTGGGGTCGGCGGTGCGCTCGAGCTTGTCGGCCTGTGGCAGCGTGACGGTCGCGCCCTGCAGGTCCGCGTCGGTCTCGAAATCCTGGAACACCCCGGCCGGTGCGGCCGCCTGGGCCGGACCCGCCTGGACCAGGCCGGCCACCAATGTCGTTGCGATCAGCAACAGTCCGAGCTTCCTCACGGCGCGCGCCCCTCCTCGGTCGACGCGCCCAAGACTGCCCGGGGACCCGCTATATGCGCAAGAGCCTAATTCGAATTTCCGGTGACCTTAATTCAGACGCTCGTCCAGGAGCTGGTACACCATCGGCGGCCGGCCGACCTTGCCCGCGCGGGCTGCCGGCATCGGCCAGGCCAGTCCGCTGTCGACCAGACCGCGCAGCGTCCGGCGCGCGGTCCGCAACGTGACGCCGAGGATCCCAGCAACCTGTTCGGCATCCACCAGCCGGGCCTCGTCGCCGGACTTGTCAAGGTCCTGAACGAGCATCCGCAGCGTCTCCAGGTCGCGGGTCTCGTCCACCACCGGCGGCACCTCGGTAGCCGGTCCCGCCGGGAGCCTGAGGACGAGCTCGTCGGAGCCGACCAGATACGCGAGGTCGGCGTCGTCCGCGACCGCCATCGCTATTGCGCGGTAGGCGTTGTTCTCCGCCTCGAGCGTGGACCGGCCGAGGCCGATGCCGACCTGCAGATCGAGGTTGAGTGCTTCGCGGACCCGGGCCAGGAACGGCGCTGTTTCGAGCTCGCCGGTGATCGTCTCGAGCGAACCGAGCGTGGTGATCACCAGGAAGCTGGTCTGGTCGTGGGGGAGCACGATCGCGTCCATCCGGCGGGCGTCGTGCAGCAGTTCGTGGTGCAGCGACAGCCGCAGCTCCTGGTACCAGTACTGCGCGGGGCTGGTCCGGGTCGGCAGCGCCGAGTCCGGCACCTGCACGATCACGACCGCGATCCGCGACCGGGACAGCCGCGCACCGCTCCCGGTCAGGATCGCCGCCCGCAACGTCTCGCGCATCGTCTGCGTGGACGGCCGCATCAGCACGGTCGGCACGCCGTCCGCCTCCAGGGCCTCCGCCACCGCCGCGATCGTGGTGACCGCACCAGACGTCCGGCCGGCCGTGAAGAGCTTGCGGTGGAACTCCAGGTAGTCGCCCGGTTCGAGCTCCTCCTGGTACGGCCGCACCCGGACCCGCCGCGCGGACAGCCCGACCTCCGCGTAGCAGTCCTTGACCTCCTGCTCCTTGACCGAGTCCACGCTGATCCGGGCGGGATCGAACGCCGACGTACTCATCGCCTGCACCAGCGCCGCGTGCAGGGCCGCGCTGCTCGGCGGCACATACAGCCCCGGAACGGCCAGATCGCCCTCAGCCAGCGTGCGGTCGTACGACAGCGGACCGGCGAACAGCAGTACGTCGACGCGCTCCATCAGGGCCCGCGCGCGCTGCGGCGCCTCGCTCTCGTCCTGGTAGACGGCAGGCTCGACGCGCAGCCCCGGCGTACTGCCCTGGCGCGCGATCTGGACCATCCGGCGGACG
Source organism: Kribbella sp. (assembly GCA_035697365.1). GTDB lineage: Bacteria > Actinomycetota > Actinomycetes > Propionibacteriales > Kribbellaceae > Kribbella. Next base: position 1,774 of record DASSDE010000410.1, read on the forward strand.
AACGACTCGCCGCCGACCAGCCCGACCGCGACCTCCTCGTAGCGAGCACCGGTGCCCTGATCCGCCATGACCGCACTGTAACCGCCCTGCGCACAGTGTCAGCCGACCCTGGCGGCCGCGTGTTCGGCTGTGACCGGGCTCAGGGGCGGCGGGCCCGTGGGGCCGCGAGGAAGCCGAGGAGGGCGAGGGCGGCGCCTGCGGTGACGATCGCGCCGAACACCCACGCTTGCGGGTCGTCGGCGTTGAAGGCGAGCAGCGTGCCGCTGACCGCGAGGGCGGTGGCGATGCTCATCGTCCCCGCCATCTGACCGGAACTGCTGTTCCGGCCGGAGTTGTTCTGGTCGGACAGGTCGAGCGTCAGCACCGACAGGCTGGACGAGCTGAGCCCCATCCCGATCCCCGCGAACCCCCAGCCGATCAGGCCGCTCCAGCTGGTCGCGTCGGTCCAGGCGAGCAGCGACGTCACGGCGAGTCCGATCGTCATGAACGCCAGCCCGGTCCGCAGTACGGTGACCCGCTCGAACCCGTGCTCGCGACCCTGCAACCAGGACCCGAACGCCCAGCACACGCCGGTGATCGACAGCGTCACGCCGGCCCGGGACGGGCTGAAATCGTGCTGCAACGTCAACAGCAGCGGGAGGTACGATCCGGTCCCGGCGAACGCAGCTCCACCAAGTCCGCGGACCGCGACCACAGCCGGGAACCCGCGGCGCGCGGTGAAGGTTCCCGCGGGCATCACGCGGACGGCGGCCAACCCGAGCACCACGAGCGCGACCACCACCGCCGTACCGCCAATGAACGGATGTGCTTCGAGGTGGTCACCGGCCAGCGTCATCGAGAACAGTGCGACGGATGCGGCGAGCGCCCAGGGGAGAGCGGCGCGCCAGGCCGCCAGCTCAGCCGCGTCCTCGGCGGTGCGTTCCGGTGCAGGTACGTCGGCGGCCTGCCGCATGGCCGGGCGCAGCAGCAGCCAACTGGGGACGAGCAGGGCGACCGCGCCGAGGAACACCCAGCGCCAGCCGAACTGTTCCGTGACGACACCGGTCAGGACCGGGCCCAGTACCGACGGCAGGATCCACATCGCCGCGAACAGCGAGAACATCCGCGGTCGGAGGACGGCGGGCAGAGCGCGGGCCACGAGCACCATCAGCGAGACGTCGAGCAGACCCTCCGCGAGACCGCTGAGCAGCCGCCCGGCGATCACCATCGGCATCGCGGTCGCCGTCCCCACCAGGAGTTGCGCGAGCGCGAACGAGATCGCGCCGGCGCGCAGCGTCGGGATCGGGCCGCGGCGGTCGGACCAGAGGCCGGCGATCGCGAGCGAGATCAGGTAGCTCGCGTTCGGCGCCGCGTTCGCGAGCCCGAAGCTGCCGAGCGCGTCGAACTCGCGGACCATCGTCGGCAGCGCCGTACCGACCGCCCGGTTCTCGAACGCGCCGAGCGTGACGAGCCCGACCACCCCGAGCACCAGCGGCAGGTGCTGTCCGGTGAACAGCTTGGGGCGGGGCTCGGTGGCGGCAATCGTCATGCCCGCTATCGTCGAAGTTCAAGTGAGGTTGAAGTCAAGCCTTGCCTGGCAGGCGGAAGATCAGGACCAGGACGCGGAGCACCAGGACCACGCAGATCACCAGCAGGTTGTAGCCGAACAGCTGGAACAGCGACATCGTCGGGGTGAGGCTCGGGCCGCCCGGTGTGCCGAGCAGCAGGACCGCCATGATGCCGGCCGTCGCGCCCAGAATTGCGAGCAACGCCTGGTGCAGCAGGCCGGTGAAGTGCCGGCGGTCGCGTTCGTCGGCGAGCAGCCGGACGTTCACGCCGAGCCGCCCGCTCTCCGCGGCGGCCGCGATCCGGTCGATCCGGCGCGGCAGCCGGCGCAGCATCGGCAGCAGGTGCGTGAGCTCCTCGGTCGCGGTCCGGCGGAGCGAGTCCGGGGTCAGCCGGTCGGTGACGTGCGCGGCCGCGAACTGCCGCGACGCGGCCACCAGATCGAACCCGGGGGAGATCCGGGAGATCGTGCCCTCGATCGTCGCCAGCGCCCGGAACACCGCTGCGACCTCGGGCGGCACGCCGAGTTCGTGCGAGGTGATGATCTTGAACAGGTCGTTGAACATCGCCGGCCCGAGCGCGACACCCGCGGCCAGGTGCTTGGTCATGAACTGCCCGACCGCGCGTTCCAGGCCGCGCTCGTCGATCACGTCCGGCCGGTCGACGATCTCGAGCAGCGCGTCGGTCGCCGACACCGGGTCGCCGTGGTCGATGGCGAGCAGGAACCGCTGCAGCGCCTCGCGGGTGGCCGGGTCCAGGCGCCCGACCGACCCCAGGTCGAGCATGCCGATCCGGCCGTCGGTGAGGAGCAGGAAGTTGCCCGGATGCGGGTCGGCGTGGAACACCCCGTCGATCGCCACCTGGCCGAGCAGGCACTCGAAGAGCGATCGGCCGAGCCGGTTGCCGTCCAGCCCCCGCTCGGTGATGGCCTGGTGCGCGTTGCCGAGGCCGACTCCGTCCAGGCGCTGCATGGTGAGGACCCGGCGGGTACTGCGTTCCGGGTACAGCCGCGGTACGACGAGGTCATTGCTTCCGGCAACGGCGCTGCCGGCCGCCACCGTGGCCATGTTGCCGGCCTCGATGGTGAAGTCGAGCTCCTCGCGCATCGCGTCCGCGAACCCGTCGGCGAGCGCGCGGACGCCCATCGACCGGCCCCAGTCGGTGTTCCGGTCCAGTACCCGGGCGAGCCGCCGGACGATGTCGAGATCCCGATCGACCAGGGTCGCGATCCCGGGGCGCTGCACCTTCACCACCACGTCGGACCCGTCGGTGAGCCGCGCGGTGTAGACCTGGGCGACCGACGCGGCGGCGAGCGGCTCGGTGTCGAAGGCGGCGTACAGCTGGGTCGGC
>DASSDE010000411.1:0-2229 GCA_035697365.1 Kribbella sp.
CTGGTCCTCTGGCACCCGATGCCGTCGGTGGTCCGGATCCTCGCGGTCACCCGCCTGCACCGGGTCCTGAACGTGGAGCGGACGCCGCTGCCGATCAGTGCGTGACTGTGACCTAAGCCCCTGGTGACACCAGTCACGAGGGGAGGACTCACAAGGGCACACAGTCCTACTCTCGGGTACATGGCGACCGAGAAGGATCGACCCTGGGTGATGCGGACGTACGCCGGCCACTCGTCGGCGGCCGAGTCCAACGCGCTGTTCCGGCGGAACCTCGCGAAGGGCCAGACCGGGCTCTCGGTCGCGTTCGACCTGCCGACCCAGACCGGGTACGACGCGGACCATCCGCTGGCCAAGGGCGAGGTCGGAAAGGTCGGCGTACCGGTCGCGCATCTGGGTGACGTCCGTGCCCTGTTCGACCAGATTCCGCTGGCGCAGATGAACACGTCGATGACGATCAACGCGCCCGCGATGTGGCTGCTCGCGCTCTACCAGGCCGCCGCCCAGGAGCAGGGCGCCCGGCCCGACGAGCTCACCGGCACGACCCAGAACGACATCGTCAAGGAGTACCTGTCCCGCGGGACGTACGCGTTCCCGCCGGACGCGTCGCTGCGGCTGACCACCGACGTGATCGCGTACACCGTCGCGAACATGCCGAAGTGGAACCCGATCAACATCTGCAGCTACCACCTGCAGGAGGCGGGCGCGACGCCCGTGCAGGAGCTCGCGTTCGCGCTGTCGACCGCGATCGCCGTCCTGGACCGGGTGCGCGACGGTGGGCAGGTGCCGCCGGAGCGGTTCGGCGACGTGGTGCAGCGGATCTCGTTCTTCGTCAACGCCGGCGTGCGGTTCGTCGAGGAGACGTGCAAGATGCGCGCCTTCGTCCGGCTGTGGGACTCGCTGACGCTGGAGCGCTACGGCGTGACGGATGCCAAGGCGCGGCGACTGCGGTACGGCGTCCAGGTGAACTCGCTCGGGTTGACCGAGGCGCAGCCGGAGAACAACGTGCAGCGGATCGTGCTCGAGATGCTCGGCGTGACCCTGTCGAAGAACGCGCGGGCGCGCGCGGTGCAGCTGCCCGCCTGGAACGAGGCGCTCGGGTTGCCGCGGCCGTGGGACCAGCAGTGGTCGTTGCGGATGCAGCAGGTGCTGGCGTACGAGTCCGACCTGCTCGAGTACGACGACATCTTCGACGGCTCGCACGTGATCGAGGCCAAGGTCTGCGCGTTGGTCGACGGGGCCCGCGAGGAGATCGACCGCGTCCAGGCGATGGGCGGTGCGGTCGCCGCGGTCGAGAGCGGTTACCTGAAGCAGGCGCTGGTCGCGTCGCATGCCGAGCGCCGGCAGCGGATCGAGTCCGGTGCGCAGGTCGTCGTCGGCGTGAACAAGTTCGAGAACACCGAGCCGTCGCCGCTGACCGCCGACCTCGACACGGCGATCCAGACGGTCGACCCGGCCGCCGAGGCCGCCGCGCTGAGGTCCCTGGAGACCTGGCGCCGGGAGCGCGACGAGACGGCCGTGGACGCGGCGCTGACGAGGCTGCGAGCGGCCGCGAAGACGACCGGCAACCTGATGCCCGTCACACTCGAGTGCGCCCGAGCCGGCGTGACGACGGGGGAGTGGGCCGGGGTCCTGCGGGAGATGTACGGCGAGTACCGCGCACCGACCGGGGTCTCCGGATCGGTCGGCGTGTCCGCGGGCGGCGCGGAGATTGCCGCCGTACGGGAGAAGGTCGGCGCGACGTCCGCGGAGCTGGGCGGACGGCTGCGCCTGCTGGTCGGCAAGCCCGGTCTGGACGGGCACTCGAACGGCGCCGAGCAGGTCGCGGTCCGCGCCCGGGACGTCGGCTTCGAGGTCGTCTACCAAGGCATCCGCCTGACGCCCGAGCAGATCGTCGCCGCCGCGGTCGCCGAGGACGTGCACTGCGTCGGCCTGTCGATCCTGTCCGGCTCGCACATGGAACTCGTCCCGCAGGTGGTCGAGGGGCTCCGCGAGGCCGGCCTCGAGGACGTCCCGGTCGTCGTCGGCGGCATCGTCCCCGAGGCCGACGCGACCGCCCTGCGGGCGGCCGGGGTGGCCGCGATCTACACGCCGAAGGACTACGACCTCACCGGCATGATGTCCGACGTCGTCGACGTCATCCGGCACGCCAACAAGTTGTAGCCCGTGGTAGAACCTGGAGCATGACGGCGAAGCAGCAGACGCGGACGCTTTCGAACGGAACCGAGCTCC
>DASSDE010000412.1:0-14506 GCA_035697365.1 Kribbella sp.
CGAGGCGACCACGGTCCGGGTGCGGGAGGGCGACCTCTTGCTGACCGATGGGCCGTTCGCGGAGACGAAGGAGCAGATCGGCGGCTTCGTGCTGATCGACTGCGCCGACCTGGACGAGGCGATCGAGATCGCGGCCAAACATCCCGCGGCGGGCTACGGCACGATCGAGATCCGGCCGGTCCTGGAACCGCCGGTGTGACCTTCGAGGAGATCTACCGCCAGGAGTGGGGCCAACTGGTCGCCACCCTGATCCGGCTGACCGGCGACTGGCAACTGGCGGAGGAGTGCGCGCAAGAAGCGTTCGCCGCCGCCCTTCAGCGCTGGCCGCGCGACGGCGTCCCGGACCGGCCGGGTGCCTGGCTCACCACGACCGCACGCAACCGTGCGATCGACTGGTTGCGCCGGGAAGCGGTCGGTGCACAGAAGCTGCAGGAGGTGGCTGCGATGACACATGAGCAGGAGCCGCCGTACGACGTACCGGACGACCGGCTGCGGTTGATGTTCACCTGCTGCCATCCTGCACTGGCCATGGAGGCACGGGTGGCGCTGACGCTGCGCACGCTGGCCGGTCTGAGCACGGGGGAGATCGCACGAGCGTTCCTGGTACCGGAAACGACCATGTCGAAGCGGCTGACCCGGGCGAAGAAGAAGATCCAGTACGCCGGCATCCCGTACCGCGTACCGCCCGCTCACCTCCTGCCGGAGCGGACGCCCGCAGTACTGGCCGTGCTGTACCTGCTGTTCAACGAGGGGTACTCCGACGTGGCACGCAGCCAGCTGACGAGTGAAGCCATCAGGCTGGCCCGGCTGCTCGTCCAACTGATGCCCGACGAACCTGAGGCGTCGGGACTGCTCGCACTGATGCTGCTGCACGATTCACGCCGGGAGACACGCCTCTCGCCGGACGGCGCACTGGTCACGCTGGACGAGCAGGACCGCACCAGGTGGGACCACGGCCAGATCACCGAAGGCACCGACCTCCTGGAGTCAGCCCTCAGACGTGGCGCCCCAGGGCCGTACCAGGTGCAGGCAGCTGTTGCTGCTTGTCATGCGACTGCCCGTACGGCGGACGACACCGACTGGCCGCAGATCGCAGCCCTGTACGCCCAGCTGCCTCAAACGCCTGTCATCGCGCTGAACCGTGCCGTGGCAATCGGCATGGCCGACGGTCCCGCAGTAGGACTACGCCTTGTCGACGAACTGGCAGCCGGCCCCCTGACCGGCTACCACCTCCTCCCAGCCACCCGCGCCGACTTCCTCCGCCGCCTCTCCCGTCACCCCGAAGCAGCAAAGGCCTACCGCGAAGCCCTCGCCCTGGCCACCACGGACGCAGAACGGCTCTATCTACAGAAGAGATTGCTGGAGGCAGGTGGATAGGGTTGGAGCCATGACGTCGGAGTCGGCCTCGCGGGACAAGTTCATGCTGATCTTTCGCGGGGGTGCTGTCGGCGAGCACGAGCTGTCGCCCGCGCAGCTTCAGGCCAATCTGGAGAAGTGGTACCGCTGGTCCGACCAGCTGGCCCGGCAGGGCCGGAACAACACCGGCACCGCGCTGGACGACCAGGGCGTCACGGTCCGGGGCCGCGAACGGGTGGTCACCGACGGCCCGTACGCGGAATCGAAGGACCTGGTGACCGGCAGCATGATCTTCGAGGCCGATTCCCTCGAGGACGCCCTCGAGGTGGCGCGCGGATGCCCGACCTACGAGTTCGGTGGTTCGGTCGAGGTGCGGCCGATCCCGGGCGCTTGAGGCCCTGCCCCCGATGGACGAAGAGCCTTCCACGACCGTGCTGGTCGAGGACCTGTTCCGCAGGGAGTACGCGCATCTGGTCAGCGCACTGACCAGGGTGCTCGGTCCGTCCAACATCGCGCTCGCCGAGGACGTGATCCAGGACGCGCTCGTGAGTGCGATGCGCGCCTGGCGCTTCGGTCCGCCGCGGGACCCGAAGGCCTGGATCATCCGCGCCGCCCACAACCGGGCGATCGACATCATCCGCCGGGACCGGCGATACCGGTCACTGCTGCCCGAGCTGACCACGACGGCGGCGCTGACCGGCACGATCGAGGCGGCCCTGACGCCGGCCGAGGAAGGCGCCGGCCAGCTGGCGATGATGTTCGCGGTGTGCGACCCGGCCCTGAACCGTGAGACGCACGTGACACTCATCCTTCGCTGGCTGTGTGGCCTGTCGCCGACGGAGATCGGCCAGGCGTTCCTGGTCGACACCCAGACCATCGACCGGCGCCTGCACCGCGGCCGCGGCCGGCTGCGGCAGCTGGACCGGCTGATCGACGTGGACGACCTGCCTGACCTCGACACCCGCCGGACCTCGGTACTGCAATCGCTCTACCTGCTGTTCAACGAGGGCTACCACGGCAGCAACCCCCAGGATCCAGTACGTCCTGCGCTGTGCGATGACGCGCTGAGGCTGACCGAGCTGCTGCTGGACGCCACCGCGACCACCCATCCGGACGTACACGCTCTGGCCGCCTTGTTCTGCTTCGACGCCGCACGGATGTCGACCCGCCTGGACCAGGACGGTGTGTTCGTTCCCCTTGCCGACCAGGACCGCAGTCGCTGGGACGGGAGCCGCATCGTGCGCGGTCTGGACCACTTGTCCCGGGCGGCCAGCGGGGACCACCTTTCCCGCTGGCATCTGGAGGCCGGCATCGCCTGCGAGCATGCGATAGCACCGTCGATCCAGGAGATCGACTGGAACCGGATCGTCGGCTTCTACGAGGCCCTGGCTCAGCAGTCCTGGAGCCCGATCGTTGCGCTGAACCGCGCACTGGCGCTGGCCGAACGCGACGGCGTCGACGCAGGCCGCCGCGAGTTGATCGCCCTGGCCGACGAGCAGAAGCTGTCCCGCTATCCGTTCTACTGGGCGGCCCGTGCGGACCTGGAGCGACGGGCCGGCCACCACACCGTGGCCCGGGAGAACTACGGCCAGGCCGTCGCGCTGTCCCGCAGCCCGGCAGAGCGACTGTCCTACCAGCGGCGAATCGAGCAGCTGGAAAATTCCTGGTAGGCGTGTCCGGTTCCTGCGTTCCCCGGTCGTCGTTCCCCTGAGATCACCGATCGGTGACAGCAGACAGGAGCAGGAAATGAACGAGCTACTCGAGTACGCGGTTGCCGCGCACGGCGGCCTGGACCGGTGGAACGAGGTCAGATCAATGACCGTCGACGCCTCGATCACCGGCGCCCTCTTTCAGGCCAAGGGCCAGGCCGACGCGCTCAAGAACGTCCGTCTCGAGGTGGACACCACGCGCGAGCTGGTGACGATCGACTTCGTCGGCGAGGGCCACCGGGCGGTCTTCGAACCCAAGCGCGTCGTCCTGCAGGCACCGGACGGGACGCTGACCGACGCCCGCGACGAGCCCGAGCGCTCGTTCGACGGGCACGGGTTCGAGACGCCGTGGGACGACCTTCACCTTGCCTATTTCACCGGGGAGGCGGTGTGGACGTACTTGAACATGCCGTTCCTCTACACCTGGCCCGGGTTCGGCACCGGGGAGATCAGCCCGATCGAGGTCGACGGTGAGACCTGGCGGCGGCTGCAGGTGAGGTTCCCCGACCACCTCAAGACCCACACCCAACAGCAGATCGCCTGCTTCGGTCCGGACGGCCTGCTGCGCCGCCACGACTTCACCATCGACATCCTCGGCGGCGCGCCCGGAATGCTCTTCGCCACCGGCTACCGCGAGGTCGACGGCATCATCGTCCCGACCACCCGGAGGGGTTACGCCTGGCACGGAGACCACCAGCTGGTGCCCGAACCGCAGCTGGTCGCCATCGATCTGAGCGAGATCTCCCTGCACTGACGACAGCCACTGGCCCGCCGGCTAGAGGAGGCGGTGGGCGAAGGTGGTGGCTTTGCGGGTGCCGGTGGGGTGGAGGCGGAACAGGCGGCCGCCGTAACGGAGCCACTCGACGTGGCCGTTGGTGCCGCGGACGAAGTTGGCGCGGGTGTGGGTGGGTGAGCCGTCCGGGTTCAGCGCGAGGACGAAATCCTTGCGGTAGAAGGCGAATCGGAACAGGTTCTGTCCGTCCACCCCTGCGGCCAGCTGGCCTCCGTCTGCCGTGATGTCCAGGCCCAGGTCCTCCGGCTTGCCGTCCAGACCGATCTGCTGCGAGACGTACGTACCCACGTACTCCGCCAGCCGGCGCGGCGGCAGCTCCCGCGGCACGGCGGGCAGGTTGTTGACCCCTGCGAGCTCCTGCAGCGCCCAGTCGTCGGCGAACAGCTCAGCCAGCAGCAACGGCCCGCTCTCCGAGTTGGTCAGCAACGTGATCGCGAAGTCCCGCTTCGGCACGAACAGGAAGCCGGAGTGCTGGCCCGACCAATCACCACCGTGCTGCACCACAGTCGGCCCCTGAGCGGTCGGCCGCAGCATCCAGCTGACCCCCACACCGTTCAGCTCTACGAACAGCGTGCCGCCAGGACCGGGGTGCGCTTGCATGGCGAGCCGGCCGCGCTCGCTCAGCAAGTGGGGGAGTCCGCGGTGGCCGAGGTGGTAGCGGGCGTACCGGAGTTGGTCGCGGGCACTCGAGATGAGACCGCCGACCGGGCGCAGCGCGCGCGGCATCGCGTCGAACGACGGCTCGACCACCGGCTTTCCGTCGACGATGTTGTGCGACGCGGCCACGCTGAACCCGTCCAGCTCGCTACGGAAGAACCGGGTGTGCGCGAGCCCGAGCGGATCGACCACCAGTTCGCGGGCCGCCGCCTCGTACGGCTTCCCGGTCACCACCTCGATGATCCGCCCGGCCACGCCGATCGCCGCGTTGTTGTAGGAGAACACCTTCCCGAGCGGGGTGAGCTGCGGGACCTTCGTCATGCCGGCGACGTACCGTGCGAGCGCGTCGTCGCCCTGGCCGGTGTCCTCGAAGTAGTCGCCCTGCCAGCCGGCGGAGTGGTTCAGCAGTTGCCGTACGGTGACCCGCGCAGCGACCGACGGGTCCGAGGTCGCGAAGTCCGGCAGGTACGCGCGGACCGGCCGGTCCAGGCTGATCAGGCCGCGCTCCACGAGCCGCATGATCGCGGTCGCGGTGAACGTCTTGGTGGTCGACGCGATCCGGAACACGGTGTCCGCGGTCACAGGGTCGCCGGTGTCCACGTTGGTGACACCGAAGCCGCGGACGTACTCGCGGCCGCGGTGCCAGACGCCGAGCCCGGCGCCGGGGATCGCGTACTTCGCCATCCCGGCCTGGATCTTGTCGGCCAGCCGCCCGATCGCGGCCGGCTCCCGCACCGGCGTGGCCGCCGAGGGCAGAGTATGGACAGCGGCCACCGGTACGGCGGCTGCGGCAGATTTGAGCACGGTACGACGGGTGAGCGACACGTCAACGTCTCCTCAGGCGAACGATGGATGCTTCCGATGCCGCTATTATTACCACCGTTGGTATCAATGGATACCCTGAAAGAACCCTGATGGAGAGCCGATGGAGGAGTCGCCGACCCCGGTGCTGGACGTCCTGCTGCACCCGATCCGGTGGCGCATCGTGCAGCGCGCACTGGGCCGCGAGGTGACCACGACGGACCTCCGGCAGGAGCTGCCCGACGTGCCCGTGACGACGCTCTACCGGCACGTCGCCGCGCTGATCGACGCCGGCTACCTGACCGTGGTCCGGGAGCGGAAGGTCCGCGGTACGACCGAACGGACGCTCACTCTCGACCAGACCACGGCCGGCCGGATCGACGAGCGCGAGGCGCGCACGATGACACCGGACCAGCACCGGCAGGCGTTCCTGATGCTCCTGACCCGGTTGGCCGCAGACTTCGACCGCCTGGCAGACAGCGGTGAGCTGTATCCGCGGATGCACCAGCTCGGCTACTCGCAGCTGGCGCTGTATCTGGACCAGAACGACATGGACGAGTTCCGCGCGCGCTTCACCGAGTTGGTCGAGCCCTATCTCGCAGAGGCGCCCGGCAAGGACCGCATAGTGCTGTCGACGTTCTCCCTGCCGGACAGCTGATCGTCAGCGGCGACTGAGACGCAGTTGGGCGACGTCGAGATACCCAGAGGCGAAGCCGGCCTCGCTGTAGGCCAGGTAGTACTCCCAGGCGCGCCGGAACGTCTCGTCGAAGCCCTCCGCTCGCACAGCCTCCCAGTTGGCGACGAACGTATGCCGCCAACGGCGCAGCGTCTCCGCGTAGTCCGCACCGAACCTGTGGTCCTCATCGACCACCAGTGCAGTGTGCCGCGCCAGTGTCTCGTCGATCGCGGTCCGAGACGGGATCAGTCCGCCCGGGAAGATGTACTTCTGGATCCAGCCGTACGAGTTGCGGGTGGCAAGCATCCGGTCGTGCTCCATCAGGATCGCCTGCAGGCCGATCGTGCCGTCCGGCGCGAGCAGGCGGTCCAGCGTGCGGAAGTACTCCGGCCAGTACTCCTCGCCGACCGCCTCGATCATCTCCACGCTGACGATCGCGTCGTACGAACCCGTCACCGCACGGTAGTCCTGCAACCGCAGGTCGACCAGCTCGCTCAGCCCTGCTTCGGCGACTCGCTTCGCGGCCAGGGTCAGCTGCTCGCCCGACAGCGTGATGCTGGTGACCTGTGCACCCCGCTGCGCCGCCGCGATCGCCAGCGTGCCCCAGCCGGTCCCGATCTCCAGTACGCGCCTACCCGGGCCGACACCGGCCTGGTCGAGGATGCGCTCCACCTTCCGCGTCTGTGCCTGCTCAAGGTCCTGGGCGGACCGCGGTACGCCTTGGTCGAACAAGGCGGAACTGTACGTCAGCCCTGGATCCAGGAACGCCGCGAACAGCTCGTTGCTGAGGTCGTAGTGCGCACTGATGTTCTCGCGCGCACCTGCTGGCGTATTGCGCTGCCGCCGCGGGATTCGCTGCTCGACCACGCGCCGGAAGCGCAGCAGCCATGGGGGAAGGAGCTGTGCGAGCTGTGCCGCGAACGGCGTCAGCAGCACGCCCAGGTCGGTGTCGTCGCCGGTCGTCCAGTCGCCGGCCATGTACGCCTCGCCGATCCCGATCTTCGGGTTGCGTACGAGCCGTTCGAACATCCGATCCGGCCGGACGACCTGCAGTACGGGGGCGTCCGGACCGCCGGCTCCGCGGACCGCGCCGTCCGGATAGACGGCGCGCACCGGAACCCGGTCGAGCATCCGGTCGACGATCACCTTGGCGAGCCGGTTCATCGCAGTCCTTCCTGGAGTGAGTGGGTCGGCCGCTTCCGTACCCGCAGCCGCCGCGCCCACAGCCACACCCCGTGCAGCCGGATCAGCGCCGACACCCGCTGGGGCATCAGTGGCATCCGTACGGCGGCCGCCAGCATCGCCCTGCGCGTAGCCGGTCGCGGTACGCCGTCGAAGCTCGCGCCGAACGTGGTCCGGCTGCCGTACGACAGGCTCACCTCGACCCGTACCTGCTCAGCGTCCAGCGCGAACCGCAAGCGATAGTCACCGGACACGTCGTTGAACGGCGACACGTAGAACGCCTTCGCTGTCTCCGCGGTCCCATCGGCGTCCGGTGTGAGCAGGTACGCGTGCCGTTCGCCGTACGTGTTGTGCACCTCGGCCACGACGTACGGGCTGTCGACGCACCAGAACACGGTGATCGGGTCGAAGACGTACCCGAACACCCGTGCGTTCGCGAGCATCAGCACGCGGCCGTCGTACTGAACGCCCTGACTGGCCAGGAAGCGCTCGAGACTGGCCTTGATCGTCGGACCGCGGCCGTTGAGGTGGTCGCGTACTTCGAACCGAGCCAGCGGGCGTAGGTACCGGGGGAGGCGTGGCAAGTCGTCGAGATCGACCAGCCACTGGTACATCCGGTGCCGGAACGCGTGCCGGATCGGCACCGAACGCCCGTGCCGGACGAAGCCGGTGACGATCGCCGGCAGCGTGGGGACCTCACCGACGACCGTCACCAGCGGACTCCGAAGGACTCGGCTGCCGCGACGCCGGCGCGACAGCCGTCCTCGTGGAAGCCCCAGCCGTGATACGCCCCCGCATACGCGATCCGGCCGGTGTGGAGGCCCGTGAGCCTGCGCTGCGCGCCGACTGCCTCCGGAGTGTAGATGGGGTGCCGGTAGGCCATCCGCGCGATCACCTTCGCCGGATCGACCGCCTCCGCACCGTTCAGCGTGACCAGGTAGTTCGCTTCCGACTCCAGTCCCTGCAGCCGATTCATCCAGTACGTCGTCAGCGGCGCCCCGTCCCGGACGACATAGTTCCACGACGCCCGTGCGTTCTTGGTTGCTGGCAGCAACGATGCGTCGGTGTGCAGGACTGTCTGGTTGCGGCTGTACTCGAAGGCACCGAGCACCGCCTTCTCGTCCGGCGTCGCGTCGGCCAGTACGTCCAGCGCCTGGTCCGCGTGCGTCGCCAGTACCACCCGGTCGAAGTCGACGGTGTTGCCGTCGGCAACGGTCACCGTGACTCCGTCGGGATGGCGCTGCACGGCCTGCACGGCGAGTCCGGTACGGACCGCATCGAGGCGGCCTGCGAGCGCGTCGACGTACTGCCGGGAGCCGCCGCTGACGGTCATCCACCGGGGCGAGCCGCTCACCGACAGCATCCCGTGGTGGTCGAGGAACCGGAACAGGTACCGCGCGGGGTAGGTCAGCGCGGAGGCGCCGCCGCACGACCAGACGCAGGACACGACAGGTACGGCGTACAACCTCACGAACTCGGCGCTGAACCGCTCGGCCTCGAGGAAGTCGCCGAAGGTCGCAAGATCGTCGTCGGTGGTCCGCGCGATGTAGCCGGTCGCGGAGCGATGGAAGCGGCGAACCTCGGTCAGCAGCCGCAGGAAACCAGGGTCGGCCGCGCGGCGGCGCTGCGCGAAGATCCCGGTCAGGCCGCGGCCGCCGGCGAACTCCAGGCCGCTCGCGGGATCGCTGATGCTCATGCTCATCTCGGTCGGCCGGGTCCGGACGCCCAACTCGCCGAACAGCCGGCGCAGCAGTGGATAGGTCCGGGTGTTGTGCACGATGAAGCCGGTGTCGATCGCCAGTCGGCGACCGCCCGGATCGGTGATGTCGTGCGTGTGCGCGTGACCGCCGAGGCGCGGCTCGGCCTCGAACAGGGTGACGTCATAACGGCGTGAGAGCAGGTAGGCGGCGGTCAGGCCGGACACCCCGGCCCCGATCACAGCCACGGACTCGGTCATCGGCAGGGCCTCCAGGCTGTCTAAGGTCTGTCTAGAGATTAGGGCGACTCGACGAGACTTGTCAAAGGTCTGTCGAGAGTCTGTATAGTGTCGGCTGTGGAGACTTCGGTGCCGGGTGGGCTGCGGATCGGTGCGCTGAGCAAGCGCGCCGGTGTCAGTGAGCACGTCCTGCGCGCTTGGGAGAGCCGGTACGGGCTGCTGTCGCCGGCCCGCTCGTCCGGCGGCTTCCGGCTGTACTCGGAGGACGACGTGCGCCGCGTGCAGCGGATGCGGGCGTACCTGGCGCAGGGGTTGTCCGCCTCCGAGGCGGCGCGCGCGGTCCTCACCGGCGGAAACCCGGCTCCGCCGTCGACGGCCCGGGCTGAGTCAAGCTGGGAGCCGAGCAGTGGTACTGCCGACCTGCAAGCAGCGTTGGACGAGCTCGACGAGCGGGCGGCGCACATCGTCCTCGACCAGCTCTTCGGTGCGTTGAGTATCGAGTCGGTGATCCGGGACGTGCTCATCCCGTACCTGCACGAGTTGGGTGAGCGCTGGAGCCGCGGTGAGGTCACCGTCGGCCAGGAGCACTTCGCGAGCAACGTGATCCGCTCGCGGTTGACCGCGCTCGCGCCCGGCTGGGGGAGCGGCCACGGTCCGCGGGCGCTGCTGGCCTGTCCGCCCGGCGAGTTGCACGACATCGCGCTGCTCTCGTTCGGCCTGGTCCTGCGTCGGTTCGGCTGGCGGGTGGTGTTCCTGGGCGCGGACTCGCCGATGGCCGACGTCGAGCGTTCGGCCGGAGTCCTCGGGCCTGACCTCGTGATGCTGGCCGCGTCCGACCAGGCCCGCCTCGACCCGATCCGCCCCGACCTGGTCCAGCTGGCGCGAAACCACTCCGTCGCGCTGGCCGGACCCGGCGCCTCCGCCGAGTACGCCGCCGCGGTCGGAGCGCAGTACGTCGAGAACGACCCGGTCACCGCCGCCGAGCGATTGGCCGAACGATGACTCGCGTCCTGGTAACCGGAGCCACCGGCTACATCGGCGGGCGGCTGGTCCCGGAGCTGCTCGCGGCCGGGTACGACGTCCGCGTCCTCGCCCGGCGTCCCGAGCGGCTCGACGACCGGCCGTGGCGGAACCGGATCGAGGTCGCTGAAGGCGACGCGTCCGACCCGGCGGCGCTGGCGCGGGCCCTGGACGGCATCGATGTCGCGTACTACCTGATCCACTCGCTCGGGACCGGACAGCGGTTCGAGGAGCGCGACCGGCGGACGGCACTCGCGTTCGGAGTGGCCTGTCGAGAGTCCGAGGTCGGCCGGATCGTGTACCTCGGCGGGCTGTACCCGGAGGGCGAGGACCTGTCGCCACATCTCGGGTCCCGGCGTGAGGTCGGGGAGATCTTGCTCGCGAGCGGCGTACCGACGACGGTGCTGCGGGCTGCGGTGATCATCGGGTCCGGCTCCGCATCGTTCGAGATGCTCCGGTACCTGACCGAGCGGCTGCCGGTGATGGTCACGCCGCGCTGGCTCGACACGCGGATCCAGCCGATCGCCGTTCGCGACGTACTGCACTATCTGGTCGGTTCGGCGCGGATGCCCGCGGACGTGAGCCGGGGCTTCGACATCGGCGGTCCGGACGTGCTGACGTACCGCGCGATGATGCAGCGGTACGCCGCCGTCGCAAGCCTCCGGCCGCGCCGCATCGTGAGTCTGCCGCTGTTGAGCCCCGGCCTGTCGAGTCATTGGGTCGGGCTGGTCACGCCGGTCCCCAGCGGCATCGCGCGACCGCTCGTCGACAGCCTGGTGCACGAGGTCGTGTGCAAGGACCGCGACATCGACCAGTACGTCGATCCGCGGACAGCCGGCAGGATCGGGTTCGACCGCGCTGTCGAGCTGGCGCTGAAGAAGGTGCAGGACCTGGATGTCAGTACGTCCTGGGCCTCCGCCGCGACACCAGGAGCACCGAGCGATCCGCTCCCGAGCGACCCCGACTGGGCGGGCGGCTCGCTGTACGTCGACGAGCGCGACTGCCTGGTGGAGGCGCCACCGGAGCGGCTGTGGACCGTCATCGAGGGCATCGGCGGCCGACGCGGCTGGTACTCCTGGCGCTTCGGCTGGCGGACCCGTGGCCTGCTCGACCGGGTCGTCGGCGGTCCGGGGCTGCGCCGCGGGCGGCTGCACCCGGACACGCTGTCGGTCGGCGATCCGCTCGACTGGTGGCGGGTCGAGACGCTCGACCGCGGCCGGCTGCTGCGGTTACGCGCGGAGATGCGGCTGCCGGGGGAGGCCTGGCTGGAGCTGCGCAGCGGGACCGACGACGAGGGGCGGACGCTGTTCCGGCAGCGGGCGCTGTTCCATCCGCACGGTCTGCCGGGAGAGCTGTACTGGGCGGCGATCCGGCCGTTCCACGACATCGTCTTCGGCGGCATGCAGCGCAACATCGCGCACGCCGCCGAACAACCGGAGGAGCCCCGATGATCGTCATCGAACGCGAGGTGGCTGTCGCCGCCACGCCGGAACATGTCTTCGACTACCTCGCGGACTTCCGGAGCACGGAGGAGTGGGACCCCGGCACAGTGCGCACCACGCTGGTCTCCGGCGACGGCGGTGTCGGTACGACGTACCGCAACACCTCTCGCTTCAACGGCCGCGAGACCGAGCTGACGTACGTGGTGGAGGACTACATGAGACCGGACCGCATCGTGCTGCGCGGCGAGAACCGTACGGTCGTTGCCCGCGACACCATGACATTGCGCACCGAGGCTCACATCACCCGGGTGAGCTACCGTGCGGAGTTCCAGCTCAAGGGGCTGGCCCGGCTCGCAGAACCCTTCCTGCGCGGACCTTTCGAGCACCTGGGCGAGGAGGCCGAGGAGGGTCTCCGTAACGCGCTGGGGAAGCTGGCCGCCTGATGCTGGACAGCCTGCTGGATCGCAGTGTCGTACTGGGTTACAGCAAGATCGGCTACCGCCTCCGCAGCCGTACGTGGCCCGCCGACGACCCGGCCCCGAACTCGCTGGCCGGCAAGACCGCAGTAGTCACCGGAGCCCGCACCGGCCTGGGTAAAGCGACTGCCGCCGGTCTTGCACGCCTGGGCGCAACCGTCCACCTGGTAGTCCGAGACGCCGCCAAAGCTGCCGCAACCGTCTCCGAGCTCCGAGGCGAGGTCCCTGACGCCACGCTGATCGTTGACGAGTGCGACATCGCCGACCTGGATGCCGTACGTCGCTACGCCGCCACCCTGACCACAGACATCCATGCGCTGGTCCACAACGCCGGCGTGATGCCACCCGTGCGCACCGAGTCTCCCCAAGGCCACGAGCTGACCTTGGCCACCCACGTCCTGGGCCCACTGCTCTTAACAGAGCTCCTGCGAGACCAGCTGCGCTCAGGGCGAGTGATCTTGGTCGCCTCCGGCGGCATGTACACCCAGCCGCTCCCTACAGACCCCGAGTACCGAGTCGCTCCCTACAAACCAGCCACGGCGTACGCCCGCACCAAGCGAATCCAAGTAGCTCTGACCCCGCTACTGGCTGCTCACCTGGCCCCGACCTTCGTAGCCACGATGCACCCCGGCTGGTCGACAACCCCCGGCCTGGCCACATCCCTCCCCACCTTCACCAAGCTGACCAGCCCCCTCCTGAGAACCCCCGCAGAAGGCGCCGACACCACCACCTGGCTGGCAGCAACAAACCCCTGCCCACCCACAGGCAACTTCTGGCACGACAGAAAAGTCCGCCCCACCCACTACCTCAAGAAGACCCAACACACCCCAGCGGCAAGCCAAGCCCTCTGGACCTACTGCCGCCAAGCCGCAGGCCTGCCGACCAGCACCTGATCGCAGCCCCCAGAAAACACGTCGGCCGATCCAAGTGCACGCTGTTCGTGCACACAGATCGGCCAGCTTGGTCGCGCCCCCGGCAGGATTCGAACCTGCGCACCCGCCTCCGGAGGGCGGTGCTCTATCCCCTGAGCTACGGGGGCTCAGGAACGTGCAGAACAGTAGCAGGAAGTTCGCCGAATTCCCGAATTGGGGTAGCGGGTGGGCCGTTCCAGGATCACCCTGAGTGAACCCTGGAACCGCGCCGAAGTGGGACCGGATCGGGGGTGGGCACCGTCATAGTGGACGTAAGCCCAACGGTGGAAAGGAAATCGGTCATCATGGCAAGCACTCTGGTTCGCCCGTCACACGATCGCTGGATCGGCGGTGTCTGCTCCGGACTGGCTCGCCGGTTCGGTATCTCCGCCAACACGATGCGCCTGATCTTCGTGATCAGCTGCCTCCTGCCCGGCCCGCAGTTCCTGATCTACATCGTGCTCTGGATTCTGATGCCGTCCGAGCGCTGACCCCCGGCGGCCGACCGCCCCGGCGAACCTGGCAACCTGCTGTTCATGAGTGCAGCCAGGGGGCGCCGGGCGGCCGGGGCGGCAGCCGCGCTGGTCCTACTGGGTCTCGTACTGGGCAGCACGACCGGCTGCCAGGTCGGCCCCGCGCAGCCGGCCGCCGCGGAGCTGCGGACCGGGGCCCCGCCCTGGGACGCGCCGCGGGACGCCGTCTCGTACATCGACAAGGCTGGCTTCGAGCGGCTCCCATTGGACTTCTCCGGCCCGTCGCCGTACACGCTGACCGTTACGGTCGCCGTCGACGGCACCCCGGTGCAGGTGGCGGCCGGAATCGGCATCGACAAGCTCCGCGCCGAACAGGCCGCCGTCCACACCCACGCCACCGACGGCGTTGTCTGGGTCGAAGCCAAGACCACCAGCGAGCGCCCGACCCTCGCCCAGTTCTTCACCCTGTGGGGCGTCCGCTACGACGCGAACTGCCTGGCCGACGCCTGCCAAAACCTGAAAGTCACCATCAACAACACCCCCGCCCCCTGGAACACCCCCCTACCACCCAACACCCACCTCACCGTCACAGTCCGTCACTGAGCAACGGGGTCACTGCGCGAGGGTGTACCGGGCTGTGGATGGTGAGTCAAGGGTTTGGGGGGCTGGCCATTAGGCTGATCCGGTGACTCCGGAACAGCTCGCTGAGAAGATCCTGCAGGCCTTGGCCGCGCTCGCCGCCGACGGCACCATCACCGTCGAGGGCGGGCTGCCGCGCGAGCTGAAGGTCGAGCGGCCCAAGAACCCCGAGCACGGGGACTACGCCACCAACGTCGCGATGCAGCTCGGCAAGCGCGCCGGGCTGAATCCGCGGCAGTTCGCCGAGCTGCTCGCCGCCAAGCTGCGCGACGACGCGGCGATCACCGCCGTCGACATCGCCGGCCCCGGCTTCATCAACCTGCGGGTCGCGGCGGATGCCCAGGGCAAGGTCGCGCAGTCGATCCTGGACGCCGGCCCGGCGTACGGCACCGGCGACAGCCTGCAGGGCCGGACGATCAACGTCGAGTTCATCTC
>DASSDE010000413.1:0-4809 GCA_035697365.1 Kribbella sp.
GAACGCTTCGGGGCTGCCTGCGGCGCGACCAGCGAGCGGGCGTACTGCTGTGCCTCGAGGATGCCGAGCTCGCGCTCCTCGCTCAGCAGCCGGACCGCGCCGACCTCGTTGCCGGCGCTCATCAGCTCGAGAACGCGGGCGTCCAGGTCCTGCCGCGGGGCCGGGAGGTTGTTCTGCGGCGGGCGATGCGCAGGCGGCTGGTACGGACCCGGGTTGTACTGCATCGGATACTGGGCCGGCTGGAACTGCGCGGGCGCCTGGTAAGTACCCGCGGGCGGGTACGGCGTGACCGCTCCGGGCTGCACCGGCGCCTGGCCCCATTGGGGAGGTGGCGGTCCGCCCTGTCCGGCGGCCTGGGTGTACTGGCCCTGGAACTGGATCGGCTGGTTGCCGCCCTGCTGCGCCTGGATCCGCTCCATCATCGCCTGCATCCGGGCGTTCGCCTTGCCGTTCCCGCCGGACTGCTGCTTGGCCTTGTTGATCAGGCCGAGCACGATCATCACCACGACGAAGATCACGAACCCCGTCATCAGCCGGCCTCCTGACATGTCGATCGACGACCTGGTGCACCAGCCTACGGGCCCCCAGGGTCCGCCGAATCGGAGGAACTCCCTCCCGACCGCTACAATCCGGTGTTACCTCTGATCGATTTCGAAGGGCATACCCGCGTGGCATCGACGAACGACCTCAAGAACGGCATGGTGCTCGACCTGGACGGGCAGTTGTGGTCCGTCGTCTGGTTCCAGCACCACAAGCCGGGCAAGGGCGGCGCCGTCGTCCGGACCAAGCTGAAGAACGTGTTGTCCGGCAAGGTGGTGGACAAGACCTTCAACGCCGACGTGAAGGTCGAGGTGGCCACCGTCGACAAGCGCGACATGACCTACCTGTACAACGACGGTTCCGCGTACGTGTTCATGGACAAGTCGACCTACGACCAGCTCCAGATCCAGCCCGAGGTGGTCGGGGACGCGACCCACTTCCTGCTGGAGAACCAGGACGCGATCGTCGCGGTCCACGACGACCTTCCGCTGTACGTCGAGCTCCCGGCCTCGGTCGAGCTCCTCGTCGAGTACACCGAGCCCGGCTTGCAGGGCGACCGCTCCAGCGGCGGCACCAAGCCGGCCCGCCTGGAGACGGGGTACGACATCCAGGTGCCGCTGTTCCTGACCACCGGCGAGAAGGTCAAGGTGGACACCCGGACCGGGGACTACCTCGGCCGCGTCAACTCCTGATCGACGCAACCTTTAGGGACAAAAGCACATGTCTGCCCGGAGCAAGGCCCGCAAGCGCGCCCTCGACGTGCTGTTCGAGTCCGAGGTCAGGGGGCTGCCGGTCGGTGGCACCCTGGCCGACCGGGTGTCCGACAACGACCCGCCGGTCAACGAGTTCACCGTGGCGCTGGTCGAGGGGGTCGCGAAGCATGCCGAGCAGATCGACGAGCTGCTCGAGACGCACTCGGTCGGCTGGACACTGGACCGGATGCCGGCCGTCGACCGGAACATCCTCCGCATCGGCACCTACGAGCTGCTGTACGACGACCAGGTGCCGGACGTGGTCGCGGTGAGCGAGGCGGTCGCCCTGGCGCGGGACCTGTCCACCGACGAGTCCCCGACGTTCGTGAACGGCCTGCTGGCCAGGCTGCTGCAGCTGAAGCCGACACTGGGTCTCTGAAGCGGGCCTCTAGAAAGCTGCGAGGGGGGCGAGCCCTCTCTGCCAGGCCCGGTGACCGTCTCGGTACGGTCCCGGGCCTCCTTTGTGCTTCCCCGTGCTGTGCTGTGTTGTGTGGTGCTGAGGTGGTGCTGAGGTGGTACTGAGGTGCTGCAGTGAGGCGGGCGGCCGCGGGCCAGCTGCTACAAGCCCCGACCGTCAATGCCTGCGCCTGAAATCAGGCGCCGGCGGCCTCGGACGAATCCTCGACGTCACCCTTCGCCTCGGGGTTCAGGACTCCCCAGGAGATGAAGCGCTCGGTCAGCGTCGTCGGCGACTCGTCGTAGATCACCGCGAGCGTGCGCATGTCGTCCTGACGGATCGACAGCACCTTTCCGTTGTAGTCCCCGCGCTGAGCCTGGATCGTGGCCGCGTACCGCGTCAGCGGACCGGCCTCGCTCGCGTCGAGGTGTTGCAGGGCCTCCAGGTCGAGGATCAACCGGGGAGGAGCGGCAGCCGCAGCGGCCGCGCTGGCGTTTCCAGGGAGCAGCTCACGGATGGGCACGCCGTAGAAATCGGCGAGCTCCGCGAGCTTCTGGACCGTGACGGCTCGATCGCCGCGCTCGTACGAGCCGACGACGACCGCCTTCCAGCGACCCTTGGACTTCTCTTCCACGCCATGCAGCGACAACCCTTGCTGCTGGCGGATGGCGCGCAACTTGCCACCCAGTGTCTTCGCGTATTCGCTAGGCACGCTGGTTCTTCCCTCCGACTAGTTCGTCATCCGGGCTGCCGTAGCACCCCGGTTCGGTGAACCCCCCTCGATTACACAGAGTAACAATATTCCGGAGCGTAGGCCAGCGTCAAGACGGCGTGTCACATTCGGTATGATGTCAAGCGGTCCGAACGTCCTTTAAAGACCTGTCCAGAGAGGCAGGAAAGGAGGAACGGTAGCGATGAGCCCTGCCCAGAGCGCAGAGCAACCCGAGGTCACCAGGCCGCTGCAGCGTGGCAGCCGCGAGGTCCTCGACGCTTCCGACATTTCCCGGGCACTGACCCGGATCGCCCACGAGATCCTCGAGCGGAACCGCGGCGCCGACCCGGTCGTCCTGCTCGGCATCCCCACCCGCGGAGTTCCGCTAGCGCAGCGCGTCTCCGCCCGGATTCAGGCCGTCGAGGGGCAGAGCGTACCGACGGGGTCACTCGACGTGACCATGTACCGCGACGACATCGGCCTCAAACCACCCCGTGGTCTGGAGCACACCGACATCCCGGCCGACGGGATCGACGGCAAGGTCGTCGTGCTCGTCGACGACGTGCTGTTCTCCGGCCGGACGATCCGCGCCGCGCTGGACGCGCTGGGCGACCTCGGCCGCCCGCGCGCCGTCCAGCTCGCGGTCCTGGTCGACCGCGGGCACCGTGAGCTGCCGATCCGCGCCGACTACGTAGGCAAGAACCTGCCCACCTCACTGGTGGAGCGCGTCACCGTGCACCTCGACGAGCTCGACGGCGAGGACGCTGTGCTGATCGCGGACAAGGGGGACAAATGAAGCATCTGCTGAGCGCCGGCGATCTGAGCCACGACGAGGCGCAGTTGATCCTCGACACCGCCGAGGAGATGCGGTCGCTGGCCGACCGTCCGATCAAGAAGCTGCCCGCGCTGCGCGGGCGGACCGTGGTGAACCTGTTCTTCGAGGACTCCACCCGGACCCGGATCTCGTTCGAGGCGGCCGCCAAGCGGCTGTCCGCGGACGTCATCAACTTCTCCGCCAAGGGCTCCAGTGTGAGCAAGGGGGAGAGCCTCAAGGACACCGCGCTGACGCTGCAGGCGATGGGTGCCGACGGCGTCGTCTGCCGGCACGGCTCGTCCGGCGCGCCGCACCTGCTGGCCAAGTCCGGCTGGATGACCGGCTCGGTGGTGAACGCGGGCGACGGCACCCACGAGCACCCGACGCAGGCGCTGCTGGACGCGTTCACGATGCGCCGGCACCTCGGCTCGCTGGAGGGCCGCCGGATCACGATCGTCGGTGACGTCCTGCACTCGCGGGTCGCCCGGTCGAACGTGCTGCTGCTCTCGACGCTCGACGCCGAGGTCACCGTGGTCGCCCCGCCGACGCTGCTGCCCGTCGACATGACGAACTGGCCGTGCGCGACGTCGTACGACCTCGACGGCGCGCTGGCGAAGAGCGACGCCGTGATGATGCTGCGGGTGCAGCGCGAGCGGATGAACGACGCGTTCTTCCCGAGCGCCCGCGAGTACACCCGCCGCTACGGCCTCGACCGGAACCGGATGGGTCAGCTGCCGGACGAGGCGATCGTGCTGCACCCCGGCCCGATGAACCGCGGCATGGAGATCAGCGCCGAGGTCGCCGACTCCACCCGCTCGGTGATCGTCGAGCAGGTCACCAACGGCGTGGCGATCCGGATGGCCGTGCTTTATCTGTTGTTGTCAGGCAGTAGCGAAGAGGAGCAGAACGCGTGAGCGCATACCTGATCACCGGCGCGAGCATCGTGGGCGGTGCGGTGGCGGACCTGCTGATCGACGACGACGAGATCGTTGCTGTCGGCACCGACGTCGCCAAGCCGGCGGACGCGGAGACGATCGACGCCGCCGGGATGGTCGCGCTGCCAGGGCTCGTCGACCTGCACACGCACCTGCGCGAGCCCGGCCGCGAGGACGCGGAGACGGTCTTCACCGGCACCCAGGCCGCCGCCAAGGGCGGCTTCACCGCGGTCTTCGCGATGGCCAACACCGACCCGGTCGCCGACACCGCCGGCGTCGTCGAGCAGGTCTGGCGGCTCGGCCGCGACGCCGGGTACGCCGATGTGTACCCGATCGGTGCGGTCACGGTCGGCCGGAAGGGCACCCAGCTCGCCGAGCTCGGCGCGATGGCCGACTCGGCCGCGCGGGTCCGGGTGTTCTCCGACGACGGCGACTGCGTCTGGGACGCCGCGCTGATGCGCCGCGCGCTCGAGTACGTGAAGGCCTTCGGCGGCGTGATCGCGCAGCACGCGCAGGAACCCCGCCTGACCCAGGGCGCGCAGATGAACGAGGGCGCGCTGTCCGGCGTCCTCGGCCTGACCGGCTGGCCGAGTGTCGCCGAGGAGGCGATCATCGCCCGCGACATCCTGCTGAACGCGCACGTCGGCTCCAAGCTGCAC
>DASSDE010000414.1:0-5147 GCA_035697365.1 Kribbella sp.
TGTGGCGCGGCTCGAGGCGCTCGGTGAGATCGTCGTGCTCGACGATCCGGGTGCCGCCGATGCGTTGCGCGCGGCGCTGCCCGGGACCGACGTACTGATCACCTCGTGGGGTGCGACGCCGCTCACCGCCGACGTGCTGGATCATGCGGACCGGCTCCGGCTGATCGCGCACAGCGCCTCGTCGGTGAAGCACTTCGTCACCGACGAGGTGTTCCGGCGCGGGCTACGGATCACGCAGGCGGGTCAGGCGATGGCGGAGCCGGTGGCCGAGGTTTCGCTGGCGTTCACGCTGAGCCTGCTGCATCGCATCCAGCGGTTCGACCACGCGATGCACGCGGGCGGCTGGCGGGATGGTCCGGGCGGTGCCGCTGTGCCTCCGCAGCACGGCTTGACGGCGTCGCGGATCGGCGTCGTCGGCGCATCCCGCACCGGCCTCGAGTACATCCGGATGCTGGTCGCGCTCGGCGCCGAGACGGTTGTGTACGACCCGTACCTCACCGAGGATCGCGCGGCTGAGCTGGGCGTACGGCGAATCGGTCTGGACGACCTGCTCCGCACCAGCCGCGTGGTCGCTGTGCACGCGCCGACACTGCCTGAAACGCACCACCTGATCGGGGCGCGCGAGCTGGCGCTGATGCCTGACGGCGCCGCGCTCGTGAACACTGCACGCTCGTGGCTGATCGACATGGACGCCCTGCTCGACGAGCTGCGGACCGGGCGGTTGGACGCCGCACTGGACGTGTTCGACGTGGAACCGCTCCCGGCGGACAGCGCGTTCCGCGGCCTGCCGAACGTTCTGCTCACACCCCACCAGGCCGCGGCCACGGTGGAGTGCTACCTCGAGATGGGCGCGATCACCGCGAGCGAGATCGAGCGGTACGCCGGCGGACAGCCCCTGCAGTACGAACTCTCAGAGGCTGCCCTCGCGCGGATGGGCTGATCAGCAGGTCGCTGCGGACCCCGTGCGCAACGCTTGCCGGTGCAGCTGGTCCAGGTGGTGGTGGGCCGCGCCCGTCGCGTCGGCGACCACGAGCGAGATGTCGCAGCGGAGACCGGACTGGCGGAGCTCGTCGACACGTACCAGCTCGGCGAGGAGCTGCGTGCTCAGCGAGTCCAGCTTCTCGCGGATGACGTTCAGGTCCGGCCCACTGGTCGGTGCCTTGTCCGGGTGCGCCGCCCAGTACGACAGCAGCCCGCGCTGCACGACCTTGCTGGCCTCGATCTGCGCCCGGAAGAACGCGGCGGTCTGATCCGGGTCGATGCCGAGCTGTACGGCCGACGCGCGCACCGACTCGATGATCTGCTGCTCGCGGACCGGGTCCTCGACCGGCTTGCCGCTGAAGTACTTCGACGCAGCGACGTCGTCACCGACCAGGATCCGCTGGATGACGAGCTCGGTGAGCCCGTCGAACGTCACGCGGGTCCCCTGCACCGCCTCGGCGCGTACGGCCGTGGCCGGCGCGGCGTGCGCCGTCGGCATCAACAGCACGGACGTGCCGATCGCGGCTGCGGCCACAGCTCCAGTGATCAGCTTTCGACGCACTTGGTCCACCCTCTCCGACGACGGTTCCGAACGGCAGGTGACTGTACGCCGCCGCAGGTGCACGCCCGTTCACTTTCACGATGTTCGAACCATCCAGCGTGCGGTCCGCGCCGAACCACCTGCATGCACAAGGCGCTCGGAGCACTCGGAGGCGTGATCGCGGCCGGTACGGCACTCGCGGTCGGCTACCTCATCGCGGACCTGACCGGCGGACCATGGCCGGTCGATGCGGTCGGCGTCCAGATCATCGACTGGTCCCCCGGACCGGTCAAGGACTGGGCGGTGCGCACGCTGGGCACCGCCGATCGTCCGCTGCTGCGGGTCGGTATCTGCACGATCCTCGTCCTGGTCTCCGCCGTCGCCGGAGTCCTGGCGGCCCGCGGACACCGACGGATCGCGGTCGGCATCGCCGGCGGGCTCGGCCTGGTCGGCCTCGCCTTCGCGATCTTCAGCCGGTCCGCGGCCGGCAGCACCCTCGACCGGTTGCTGCCGGCAACAGTCACGCTGGTGATCGCCGTCGTCGCGATGCTGCTGACCACCCGCGCACTGCGGACCGCGACGCCCGCGACGTCTTCGAACAGTGTGGCCGAACAACCGGAGGGTTTTGATCGGCGCAAGTTCCTGCTCACCGCATCGGCCCTGGTCGTTGTCGGCGCCGGCGCCGCTGGTGCCTCCCGGTTCGCCGGCGGATCCGGGCAGGAGCTGCGCGCCCGGGTCCGCATACCCCGGCCGCAGGACGCCGCGGGCCCGTTGCGGGCGAGCGTCGACGTACCCGGGATCAGCCCGTTCACAACGCCGAACGGCAAGTTCTATCGAGTGGACACGCTGCTGCAGGTGCCGCGGATCGATCCGCGGGACTGGGAGCTCCGGGTGCACGGGCTTGTCGACAAAGAGCTCCGGCTCTCGTTCGGCGACCTGGTCGGGCGCCGGCTGATCGAGCGCGACATCACGCTCACCTGCGTGTCCAACGAGGTCGGTGGGCCGTACGTCGGGAACGCCCGGTGGATCGGCGTACCGATCGCGGACATCCTCCAGGAAGCCGGCATACAGCAAGGAGCCGACGCGGTGAAGTCGACCAGCGTCGACGGCCTCACCATCGGCACACCGCTCGGCGCGCTCACCGACGGTCGGGACGCGATCTTCGCGGTCGCGATGAATGGCGAACCGCTCCCGTTCGAGCACGGCTTCCCGGTCCGGATGGTGGTGCCCGGGCTGTACGGGTACGTCTCCGCGACGAAGTGGATCGTGGACCTCGAGGTCACCCGGTTCCGCGACTTCAGCGCGTACTGGACGGATCGCGGCTGGTCCGTGGAGGCGCCGATCAAGACGTCCGCGCGGATCGACGTACCCAAAGGCTTCGCGAACCTCAAGGCCGGGCCGGCCGTCGCGGCCGGCGTCGCCTGGGCGCAGCACCGCGGCATCAGCAAGGTCGAGGTGCAGATCGACAACGGCCCGTGGCAACCGGCGCGGCTGGCACCCGTCGACAGCACCGACACCTGGCGCCAGTGGACCTACCGCTGGAACGCGACGCCCGGCACCCACAAGCTCACCGTCCGCGCGACCGACAGCAACGGTGATCTCCAGACCGCCACCCAGGCACCGCCGCGCCCGAGCGGGTCGAGTGGCCTGCACAACACAGTCGTGATGGTCACGTGACCTATCCGGCCGGCGACCTGCCCCGAAGTACTCCCGTAACAACAGTCCGCAACCTCCTCAGGAAAGAGACGAAGTCATGTCCAAGAACCTCACCCGCGCCGGTCTCGCCGTCACCGCGCTGACCCTCGCCCTGACCGCATCCGCCTGCGGTGGTAGCGACGACAACAGCTCGAGCAGCGCCCCGTCGAGCAGCTCTTCTTCCTCCGCGGCCGACACCCCGAGCATGAGCCCGAGCGAGACCACCAGCGCGGCCGCGACCGGCATGGTCGGACCGGGCTGTGCCGCCTACGCGAAGGCCAACCCGAGCGGTGCCGGTTCCATCGACGGCATGGCCGCTGCTCCGGTGGCCACCGCCGCCTCCGGCAACCCGCTGCTGAAGACGCTGGTCGCCGCGGTCTCCGGCAAGCTGAACCCGAAGGTCGATCTGGTCTCCACCCTGAACGGTGGCCAGTTCACCGTCTTCGCGCCGGTCGACACCGCGTTCGCGAAGATCCCGGCCGCGACGATCGGCAAGCTGAAGACCGACGATGCGCTGCTCACCAAGATCCTGACCTACCACGTGGTCGCCGGGCAGCTGGACCCGACGGCGGTCGTCGGCAAGCACCCGACCGTGGAGAAGCAGGACCTCACGGTGACCGGCTCCGGCGACGCGCTGAAGGTCAACGGCGCCAACGTGATCTGCGGTGGCGTGAAGACCGCGAACGCTACGGTGTACCTCATCGACTCCGTGCTGATGCCCCCGGCGGCCTGACCCCGTGACCGAGCCCACTGCACTTCCGTGGCCCGCCGGATCGCACTCGCGATCCGGCGCGGTCGCCGACGGCGATCTGCTGGCGCTGACCGCGACCGGCGACACCGCCGCGTTCAGCGCTCTGTACGACCGGGTCGCCCCGTGGGTCTTCGGTCTGGTCCGCCGGATCCTGCGCAACCCCGCGCAGTCCGAGGAAGTGATGCAGGAAGTCATGCTCGACGTCTGGCGGACCGCCAGCCGGTACGACGCCGGGCGTGGCTCGGCGCACTCGTGGATCCTGACCATCGCGCACCGCCGCGCGGTGGACCGGGTCCGCTCCGAACAGGCGTCGGCCGACCGCACCGAGCAGGTCGGCGCGCGGTCGGCGGAGGTCGAGTTCGACCAGGTGGCCGACACCGTCAGCACCCGTCTCGAGGCCGAGCAGGTACGTCGCTGCCTCGGCACGCTCACCGAGCTGCAGCGCGAGTCCATCGAGCTCGCGTACTACAACGGCTACACCTACCCTGAGGTCGCGCAGCAGCTCGGTGCGAAGCTTCCAACCATCAAAGCGAGAATGCGCGACGGCCTGATCCGGCTCCGCGACTGCCTCGGAACCTCGAAGGGAGGCGAGGGGTCATGACGGAACCCGACGTGCACACCCTGACCGGCCCGTACGTCCTGGACGCGCTCCCCGACGACGAGCGGGCACGCTTCGAGGCGCACCTGGGCGAATGCGCGTTCTGCACCACCGAGGTCGCCGAGCTCCGCACCGCCGCCGTCAAACTGGCCACCCAGGTCTCGACGCCGCCACCGCCCGCCTTGAAGGCGGACGTGATGGCCGCCATCGAGCATGTCCGCCAGCTGCCGCCGGTCGTCCAGGACCGGCCGGCCGCGCCCGCCGCACACCGCCGGTTCGGTCGCCGATCGCTGCTGGCTCTCGCGGCCGCCGCAGCGGTCATCGCCGCCAGCGGTGGGATCGCGATCGACCAGTACCGGGACCGGCACGCGGTCGAGCAGGCCAACCAGCAGGTCGCAGCAGTCCTCACCCAGCCCGATGCCCGCACCGTGCACGGTGCCGTCGAGGGCGGGGGCCAGGCCACGGTCGTCCTGTCCGAGCAGGCGAACCGGTCCGTCGTCGTACTGCGGGATCTCCCGAAGCTCCCGAACGACCGGACCTGGCAGCTGTGGATGATCGACCCGCAGCAGACCGCCCACTCG
>DASSDE010000415.1:0-2573 GCA_035697365.1 Kribbella sp.
GACCACGACGATGCTCGTCGCGGACGCGAGCAGGTCGATGGCCGCCCAGCAGGCGGCGCGCAGTGCGTCGAGCTCCGGAGCCGCACCCGATGCGAGCTCGGGCACGATGATCGGCGGGTGCGGGCAGACAGCGGCCGCGACGACCGGCACTAGCGCGCATCCCTTCCGTGCCGCAGGAACAGGAAGCCGTCGTCTGCGACCAGGACGTGGAGCAGCGGCAGCGGCCGCGCCTCGGTCGCTGCCAGGCCGTCCGTGATCCGACGCGCCCCCGGCCCGGCGAGCAGCGGCGAGACACTCAGGCAGAGCTCGTCGACAAGATCAGCGGCGGTCAGCGAACCGAGCAGGTGCGGCCCACCCTCGCAGAGAATCTGACGCAGGCCACGCTCCGCCAACGCCGCAACGGCCGCCGTCAGATCGACCGCGTCCTCGCCGCACACCAGCACGTCCGCGACCTCCGCCAGTGCCTTGCGCTGCTCGTCCGGCGAAGCTGCGCAGGTAATGACGATCGGCCGCGTCGGAGCGTCGGTGAAGACCGGACTGTCGGCCGCCAGCTCCAATCGGGCGCTGACGACCGCAAGCGTCGGATTCTCGGGAAGCCCTTGGGCCGTCCGCCATGCTCGGCGTTTGGCACCGAGCCGCAGGCCGCCGTACCCCTCGGCGCGCAGCGTGCCCGCTCCGACCAGGACGACGTCGGCGAGCATCCGCAGCCGGCCGAGCATGTTCTGGTCGTCCTTGCTGGACAGTCCACCGGACAGTCCTTCGAGCGTCACCGCACCGTCGAGACTGGTGACGAAGTTCGCCCGGAGACGGACCACCGAACGGTCGGGCACCGTGTAGGCGGCGACCAGTTGCTCCTCGGTGAGCTCGCTGCCGGCAACGCGATCGTGAATCACACCAGACTCCTTCGGGTGTAGGCCGGCGCCGCAGACTTCCGCAGTACGGCGATCAGGTCGAGAGCCTGCCGGACGCCGGCCACGTCGTGGACACGGAACACGCGGGCACCGAGCCAGGCCGCGACGCTCACCGCGGCAAGGGTCGCCGGCCCGCGCTGCGCGGACGGAAGATCGAGCGTCTCGCCGATGAAGTCCTTGTTCGACATCGCCACCAGGACCGGCCAGCCGGTCGCGGCGAGCTCGTCGATGCGGCGGGTCACCTCGAGCGAGTGCAGGGTGTTCTTGCCGAAGTCGTGGGTCGGGTCGATGACGATCCCGTCCGGGCGGACGCCCGCGGCCACCGCCTTGCCGGCCAGCGCCGTCGTCGTCCGGATCACGTCCGCGACCACGTCGTCGTACGCCATCCGATGTGGATCGGTCCGCGGCTTCAGCCCACCGACATGACTGCAGACGAGCCCCGCTCCGGACTCGGCGGCCGCGCCGGCCAGCTCGGGATCGTGCCCGGACCACGTGTCGTTGATCAGATTCGCCCCGGCCGCACCGACCCGCCGAGCGACGCCGCTGCGGTACGTGTCGACGCTGATCAGCAGGTCAGGGTGCCGCTCCCGGACGGCCGCGACGAAGTCCACCGTCCGGCGAAGCTCCTCGGCCTCGTCGACTGGTTCGCCGTACCCGGCCTTCACGCCGCCGATGTCGACCAGGTCCGCGCCGTCGGCCACCGCCCGGTCGATGGCCGCCAGTGCCGCCTGCTCCGCGAACGTCACGCCACCGTCGAAGAACGAGTCCGGCGTCCGGTTCACGATCGCCATCACGGCGAACTCCCCCGGCCCGAACGCCCGGCCCCCCAGCCGCAGGATCCCGTCACCAGCCACGCCCCGACTCTACGGGGTGGTCTGCCACGCGGACTGTCCACCTACCACACCGAGCCACATATCCTATAGGATCTGGTTTCGACAGCCCGCCCGCGTAGAACGGCTCCCGCATGGCATGGTTCACCGAGTTCGAGACGTACGACGTCCGGTTCCCGACGTCGCTGGACCTGGACGGGTCCGATGCGATGAACACCGACCCGGACTACTCCGCGGCGTACGTGATCCTGCGGACCGACGCCGGGGACGGGCTGGAGGGACACGGGTTCGCGTTCACGATCGGCCGCGGGAACGACGTCCAGACCACCGCGATCGAGGCGCTCCGCGACCACGTTGTCGGGCTGCCCGTGGAGGCGACGCTCGACGACCTCGGCGGGTTCTGGAAGTCGCTCGTGCACGACTCGCAGCTGCGCTGGCTCGGGCCGGAGAAGGGCGTCATGCACATGGCGATCGGCGCGGTCGTCAACGCGGTCTGGGACCTGGCCGCCAAGCGCGCCGGCGTACCGCTGTGGAAGCTGCTCGCGGACCTGACGCCCGAGCAGATCGTCGACCTGGTCGACTTCCGGTACCTGACCGATGCGCTGACCCGGGACGAGGCGCTGGACATCCTGCGCAAGGCGGAGGGCGGGCGCGCGGAACGGGAGGCGGTGCTCCGCGAGCGCGGCTACCCGGCGTACACGACGACGCCCGGCTGGCTCGGGTACGACGACGCGAAGCTTGTCCGGCTGTGCCACGAGGCGGTCGCGGACGGCTTCACGCAGATCAAGCTCAAGGTCGGCGCGGACCTGGACGACGACATCCGCCGGCTGCG
>DASSDE010000416.1:0-2887 GCA_035697365.1 Kribbella sp.
CTCGCCGGCCACCACCAACTCCCAAGGGTTGTGCCGGCGAGACAGGAAGGAAGAGCGCGAGATGGAGGAGGCGAAGTCGGCCGACGACACAGCGCAGGTGCGGCTGCTGACGGGATCGTCGTGTGGCGCGGCTGTTTCGACCGCGCCATCGGGTGCCGGCGGTGCTTCAGCGGCCGAGGGCAGGAGAGGCTGGGCCTCCGTCGCGGCCGTCGCGCTCGGCGCGTTCATCATCGTGATGACGGAGACGCTGCCGGTCGGGCTGCTGCCGGAGATCGCCGGCGGCTTGCATGTCTCGCTGAGCCTCGCAGGTTTGACAGTGCTCGTCCCCGGTCTGAGCGCGGCGGTCTCGGCACCGCTGTTCTTCGCCAATTCCGGCCGTTTCGACCGCCGCCGGGTGATTCTTGCGCTGGGCCTGACGATCCTGCTGTCGAACGTGATCCTCGCGGTGGCACCGAGCTTCGTCCTGGCACTGCTCGCCCGGCTGCTCTTCGGCGCCACGCTGGGCGCGTTCTGGACCGTGGTCTCTCCGGTCGGGCCGAAGCTGGTCGGACCTTCCGGCGGCACTCGGGCGATCACGATCATCGCCGCCGGGATCTCGGGCGGGACAGTGGTCGGGTTGCCGGCCGGCCAGTTCCTCGGCAACCTCGTCGGCTGGCGTCTGACGTTCGGCATCGCGGCCGCGGCGACGCTGCTCGTCGTTGTTGTGCAAGCGATTGTGCTGCCCGCGATTCCACCCGACGGGCACACTCGGCTGCGTGATCTCGCCGGTGTCGTGGCGCGTCGAGGGGCGCGGTTCGGGATGGCGGCCGGCGCGATCGTGTTCGTCGGTCAGTTCACCGCCTGGACGTACATCACTCCGTACTTGGCCGACCGGGCGGAGCTGTCCAGCGGGGTGATCTCCGTGCTGTACGTCCTCTACGGCTGCGGTGGTATTGCCGGCTCGCTGATCGCGGGATCGCTGTTCAAGCGTGGCGTGATCACCAGCTTCGCCGGCGGCGCCACCGTGGTGGCCGCGTTGGTGATCGGGTTGGCCGGCGCCGGGACCGTACCGTGGCTGGCCGGTCTGCTGTTCGTGGCGTGGGGCCTGTTCTGGGGGGTCGTGAACCCCGGGACGCTGGTCTGGATCCTCGACTCGGCCCCGGAGACACCTGAGGCCGCCTCGGCGGTGAACGTGGCGAACCTTCAGGTGGCGGTCGCGCTGGGGTCCGGACTCGGCGCGATCCTGGTCTCCTCGACAACGCTGCAGACAGTGTTCTTCGCAGCGGGCTTCATCATCCTGCTGTCCGCCGCACTCGCCGCGACAGCAACCCGCTTCGTCACGCTGGCACGGCGGCAATGACAAGCGGCCGGGCCGAACTCAGGGGGCGATTTCCAGCCTGGTGATGAGGTCGTCGGCGAGGGTGAAGCGGTAGATGATGTCGACGACGCCGCCGGGAAAGTCGCCCTCGAGGCGGTTGGTGACGACGTAGCGGGTGTCGTCGAACTTCTCCACGTGGGTCGCCATCACCGTGTAGGTGTACTTGCTCATCTCCGCTTCCCGCCAGCGGTGGATCTCGTCGTGACCGGTGTAGCTGTGCTCGTTGTCGACCACGGTCGCGTCGGTCGCGAAGGCCGCCAGCAGGTCGTGCGCATTCGCCCGGTGCTGCGGATCCGCCTCCCGCAGGAACCGCAGCACGGCCTGCGGGAGGTGCATCGACGCCTCGTCGGCGCTCGGGTCGGGCGGGGTCTGGATCGTCATTGGCACCTTCCAGGTGGAGAGATTTGCCGCCGGCGCTAGGCCAACGGGAGGCTCAGTCCGGGCGTATCGATGCAGTACATGCCGCGCCGTTCGGTGAGCATCAGCAGAATCGTGTCGCAGTCCCTGCACCGGCCCACCGTGCCGGGGCCGGACATGTACACCGCCATCTCGGCCACCACACCGGTCTTCCCACAGCCGGGGCACTTGTAGCCCATGGTGGTCATGTCGCGCGCGAAAAGATCGTGCATGACGCCCGCCATCGCATTGCCGTCGAGAGGTTGCATTGCCGTCACCCTCCTGTCCCGCCGAACCGTTCGGTCCGGATCCGTCCCGGGTCGTGCCCCAAGGAAACCATGCCCGCGGCCGCGGTCTCGACGAACGCCGTCGGTCCGCAGATGTACGTGATCGGCTCCTCCCCCGCCGGCCATCCGGTGGTCGCCAGCAGCGCCGGGTCGATGCGTCCGCGGTAGCCACGCCAATCGTCCGGGGCCTCGCGAGTCAACGTGACCGAGACATCGATCAGGTCGTCAGCAGCCAGCTTGAAGAGTTCCTCGCGGTAGATCAAGAGTTCGAGCGACCGCGAGGAGCACAGCACCCGGACCGGCACGCGGCTGCCGGTCGCGCGGTGGTGCCGGACCATCGACCGGAACGGGGACAGCCCCGATCCGCCGCCGATCAGGAACACCGGGGCACCGCCGGGCTCGTTCTCCCAGACGAAGTATCCGCCGACCGGGCCGCGCAGCTCGAGTTCGTCCCCCGGGCGCAGCTCGTCCACGAGATAGGGCGACACCTCGCCGTCCTCGAGTCGCTCGACGGTCAGTTCCAGGTACGGGTCCTCAGGCGCCGACGCGATCGAATAGCTCCGCTCGGTCTGGTATCCGTCAGGTGCCGTCAGCCGCACATCGACGTGCTGACCGGCGCGATGCCCGGCCCAATCGGGCATGGCCAGCGCGATGGTCTTCACCCGCGAAGTCTCGACGGTTGACGAGACCACCGTTCCGGTCTGCCACGTCAGTCGCCCTGGTAGCGCTGCTCTTTCCACGGGTCTCCATAGTTGTGATAGCCGAACATCTCCCAGAACCCGGGCTGGTCCGCGCTGCGCAGCTCCACCCCGCGGATCCACTTCGCGCTCTTCCAGAAGTACAGGTG
>DASSDE010000417.1:0-3439 GCA_035697365.1 Kribbella sp.
CACGACGACGTCTACCGCCTCGAGGACCCCGAGCTGTACCTGACCGGTACGTCGGAGGTCGCGCTGGCCGGCTACCACATGGACGAGATCCTCGACCTGTCGAACGGCCCGGCCCGGTACGCCGGCTGGTCCTCGTGCTACCGCAAGGAAGCCGGCTCGCACGGGAAGGACACCCGCGGGATCATCCGGGTCCACCAGTTCGACAAGGTCGAGATGTTCTCCTACTGCCGGCTGGAGGATGCGGCTGCGGAGCACCTGCGGCTGCTGGCCTGGGAGCGGGAGATGCTCGACAAGATGGAGCTGAGCTACCGGGTGATCGACACCGCGACGGGCGATCTGGGCGTCTCGGCGTACCGGAAGTTCGACTGTGAGGCGTGGGTGCCGACCCAGGGCCGGTACCGCGAGCTGACGTCGACGTCCAACTGCACCGACTTCCAGGCCCGCCGGTTGAACATCCGGCACCGGGACGCGGACGGCAAGACGCAGTACGTCGCGACGCTGAACGGCACGCTGGCGACCACGCGCTGGATCGTCGCGATCCTCGAGACCCACCAGTTGGCCGACGGCTCGGTCCGGGTGCCGACCGCGCTGCAGCCGTACGTCGGCGGCCGCGAGGTCCTCGAACCGGTCGCCAAATGACAGGGAAGCCAACAGTAGTTGCCCTGGACATCGATGGGACCCTGCTCGACCACGACGACCTGATGTCTCCCGCGGTGGCCGACGCGGTTCGTCGTACGGCCGCGCAGGTGCCTGTCGTACTGGCCACCGGGCGAGCGTGGTCCACGACGCTGCCGATCGGCGAGCGGCTCGGGCTGCCGCCGGACGGATTCGTTGTCTGTAGCAACGGTGCGCGCACGATGCGTTACCCGGACGGCCTGGTGGTCGACGAGCGGACGTTCGATCCGTCGACGGTGATCGCGTCGGTGCGCAAGTACGCGCCGAACGCCCGGATGGCGGTCGAGGACTCCGACGGCAGCTACCTGGTCACCGCGCCGTTCCCGGACGGCGACCTCGGCACGAACGCGAAGATCCGGGTGGTCGGCGACGAGGAGCTCGCGCCGCAACCCGTGACCAGGTTGATCATCCGGGACCCGGAGCAGTCCGAGAGCGACTTCGTCCACCTGGCGGAACGCCTCGGCCTGCACGGGGTCAGCTACTTCGTCGGCTGGACCGCGTGGCTCGACATCGCGCCCGAGGGTGTGGACAAGTCGACCGGGCTGAAGGTCGCGCTCGCGCAGCTCGACCTCGACCCGTCCGGGCTGCTGGCGATCGGTGACGGACGCAACGACATCGAGATGCTCACCTACGCCGGCCTCGGGATCGCGATGGACTCCGCGCCGGACGAGGTCAAGGAGGCCGCGGACGAGGTCACCAAGTCGGTCCAGGACGACGGCGTCGCCGCCGTCCTCAACCGCTGGTTCTAGGTGGTGTCTGTCAAGCCCTTTCGGTCAGCGCCGAAATCTTGACAGTTGACAAGACAAGGGCCCGGAAACCCCCTACATGCAGGGTTTCCGGGCCTTGACCCGATAGTCCGCTGGCGGGCCGAGTATCGGGTCAGGCGACGCGGGTGCTGCCGGTACGACGCGGCTGGTGCTGCTCGACGACGGTGTCGAACGCGTCCAGCACGGCGCTCACCTCGGGCCGCGGCCGCGGCGTCTTGGCCACCGGGCTCTGGCCGCGACGGGCGCGCCGCAGGTGCCGCTTCACCGTCGACAGCGAGCAGCCGAGGCGCATCGCCAGCGACTCCAGGCTGTCGTTCGGGTACTGGGTGCGCAGCCGCAGGACCTCTTCGTGGCTCACAGGTCGGCGCGTCCCCCGAGCGCCGGCAAGCTGGTCGAAGTCGTCGGCCTGCACCTCGACGTCGAGCAGGTTCCGGATCGAACGCCGTTGTGCAGCAGTGGTTCCGGCGACGAAACCGCTCACGTCGTGCTCCGCGACCGCGCTGTACAGACAGTCCGTGAGCAGCGGGCAGGACGCGCACAGCGCCTTGGCCTCACGTACGAGCTGTTCGTACCGTTCCCGCGTACGGCGGGTTGCGGACGCGGGCGGCGGCTCCTCCATCAGGCGGTGCTGAAAGACATCGGTCCTGGTGATGCAGCCGGTCATTGCCCCTTCTCTGTTGGAACATGTGTCGACAGCCGCTCGAGAGCTTCTGCCCCCCGGCCCCGCTAGATTGGCGCTGTTGACGGTCATCAAGGCTCCCCAAGTATCAGGATCCGAATGAACGAACGCTGAACAACGTTCGTACGCACGGCTCCACTAGCTGGTGGACCTGCACTTTGTTGCCTGCCCACCGTGTCGTCCCGGGCGTGGGACGCACCGATCCATAACTCTTGACGTCCCTGCTGTGGATTTGGTTGCAGCCAATTCCGCAACAGTTCTTGGACGTTTGTGTGTGTTTCCGGGTGTGGGGCGGCATCAGTCGCGCTGATCCAGAACACGCATACGACGCGGCCGAACAGCCCCCGGTTCCCCGGCCAGACCTCCGCATGAAATCACGCACGAACCGTGCGGCGCAGGGGAACTTGCTGCCTTTGCAGCATCCTGCCGTAACGGTCTGATGACGTTGTCAAAAGCTCAATCAGATAAGTCAAAAAGGTCTCAATCCGACCCTTGACCGCTTGCGCCCGGAGTGCTTGGAAGGGTAATGCAGCACCGGGTCTTGCGGCGATACGGTGGGCCCGTGACGGTTCCGCAGTACCCCCGCCTGATTGCCACCGATCTCGACGGAACGCTTGTCCGCAGTGACGGAACGGTGTCGGATCGAACCCGTGCCGCAGTGCTCGCGGCCCAGTCCGCCGGAAGTGTTTTCGTGATGGTCACCGCGCGGCCACCTCGCTGGCTGCACGACCTGTCGTACCTGGTCGGTGACCACGGTGTCGCGATCGTTGCCAACGGCGCCATTTTGTACGACGTCCTGCATCGTAAGGCGATCCGGACCGCCCTGATCGATCCGACGATCGCCCTCGAGGTCGCGCAGGCGATCCGGGCGGCGATCCCGGACGTGCAGTTCGCGATCGAGCGACCGGACCGCTACGGACAGGAACCGGTCTACCTGAATCGCTGGCCGATGCCCGCGGACAGCTTGATCGCCGCCGTCGAGGAATTGCTTGCCGAGCCCGCCGCCAAACTGTTGGTGCGGCATCCGAGTCTGCCGTCCGACGACCTGCTTGCGTTGGTGAATCCGTTGGTCGGCCAACGAGTCACCGCCAGCCACAGCGGCGGGCACGGTCTGGTGGAGATTTCCGCGACCGGTGTCTCGAAGGCCGCGATGCTCGCCGACTTCGCCGGCAGCCAAGGAATCTCGGCTGCTGAGACGATTGCGTTCGGCGACTCGGTCAACGATCTCCCGATGCTCGCCTGGGCCGGAACGTCGTACGGCGTCGCGAACGCGCACCCCGACGTACTCGCCGTGGTGGACAGAATTGCCCCCACAAAC
>DASSDE010000418.1:0-17575 GCA_035697365.1 Kribbella sp.
GGCGCTCGACGTCACCGTGCAGGCCCAGATCCTGCAGTTGCTGGCGACCCTGCAGGCCGATCGGCAGATGAGCCTGATGCTGATCACCCACGACATGGGTGTCGTGGCCGGCATGGCGGACGACATCCTGGTGATGTACGCCGGCCGCGTCGTCGAGCAGGGCCCCGCGGACGACGTGTTCGAACGCCCTGCGCACCCGTACACGCGCGCGCTGCTCGACTCGATCTGTACGGCGGACCGGAAGGGCCTGCCGCTCCGGGTGATCAGCGGCCAACCACCGGATCTGGGGAACCTGCCGTCCGGCTGCGCCTTTCGTACCCGCTGCAGTCAGGCCGCCGACGTCTGCAAGACGTTCCCTCCGGTCGCGGCGGTCTCGACAGTTCACGATGCAGTCCACCACGCAGCGTGTCACTTCGCGGGAGGTGCAGGATGACCCCGGTACTGCGGGCGAGCGGCGTACGGCGCACGTTCCGGACCGGTGGACTGCTCGCCGGACGGCGCGGACTGGTCCGCGCGGTCGACGGTGTCGATCTGGAGCTGCGCAGCGGCGAGACCCTCGGCATCGTGGGCGAGTCGGGCTCCGGCAAGTCGACGCTGGCGCAGTTGCTGGTCGGGATGGAACGTCCGAGCGACGGCGAGATCGAGC
This sequence comes from Kribbella sp., assembly GCA_035697365.1. GTDB lineage: Bacteria > Actinomycetota > Actinomycetes > Propionibacteriales > Kribbellaceae > Kribbella. The sequence continues at coordinate 647 of DASSDE010000418.1, forward strand.
TGCTCGGCGAGCCGCTGCACACGATGCGCGGCCGGCGGTTGCGGCGGGCGCGGCGCGACATTCAGTTGGTGCACCAGGACCCGTACACCTCGCTGGATCCGCGGATGACGATCGGCGCGATCGTCCGCGAGCCGTTGGAGATCCACTCCGACGTCGTACCGCGCGGCGACCGGGCGAAGGCGGTGGCGGAGCTGCTGGAGATGGTCGGGCTGAACCCGGACCAGTCCGAACGCCTGCCACACCAGTTCTCCGGCGGCCAGCGACAACGAGTCGGGATCGCACGCGCGTTGGCGCTGCGCCCGAAGGTGCTGGTCTGCGACGAGCCGGTGTCGGCGCTCGATGTCTCGGTGCAGGCGCAGATCGTCAACCTGCTCGAGCAGTTGCAGCGCGAGCTGGGGATCGCGTACGTCTTCATTGCCCACGATCTCGCGGTCGTGCAGCACATCGCCGATCGGGTCGCGGTGATGTACCTCGGCCGGTTCGTGGAGGAGGGCGATTCGGTGCAGGTGTACGACCGGCCGCGGCACCCGTACACGAAGGCGTTGCTGGCCGCGGCGCCGGTGCCCGACCGGTCCGCGCGGCACCGGCCGCCCGAGATCGTGCTGCGCGGCGAGCCGCCGAGCCCGCTGAACCCGCCGTCCGGCTGTCACTTCCGGACCCGTTGCTGGCTGGCCGAGGATCGCTGCGCAACCGACGATCCGGCACTGCTGCGGACCGGAGCCGGCGCGGTGGCGTGTCACTTCCCGCTCGCCGAACCGGTGCTAGGGGCAACCAATGCTGGCTGACGGCGGCCTGACCGCGGCAGAGGCGGCAGCGCGCTCAGCAGTGCTGTCCGTCACGTCGTACGACATCACACTCGACCTGACCGGCTTGGCCGCCGGCGAGTCCTTCTGCTCGCGCAGCGTCGTCGAGTTCTCGTACGCCGGCACCGGCGGGCCGGGGTTGTCCTGGATCGACCTGGTCGCGGACGAGGTCGAGCAGGTGGTACTTGACGACGTACTGCTCGATCCCGGTGAGGTGGTGCGCGGCGACCGGCTCCGCCTCGGCCCGTTGGGCGGGCGGCATCGGCTCGACGTACGGGCCCGGCATCGCGCCGGTGCGGGACGCGGCCTGTCGAAGAGCGTCGACGACGGCGCCGTGTATGCGTGGACCCAGTTCCAGCCGTTCGATGCGCGGCGGGCGTTCGCGTGCTTCGACCAGCCGGACCTGAAGGCGACGTTCGCGTTCGCCGTCCGGGTGCCGCTCGACTGGCATTGCGTGAGCAACAGCCGTGAGTCGCAGGTCGTCGAGGACGGCGACGTCGCGGTCTGGACGTTCCCGTCCACGCCTGCGCTGCCGACCTACGCCACGGCCGTCTGCGCCGGTCCGTTCCACGTCGTCAGGTCGGCGCGTGGCCCGATGACGCTGTGCGCGCGGCGTTCGCTGGGCACGGCGCTGGAGTCGAACGCGGACGAGATCTTCCACCTGAGCCGCCGCGCGCTCGTGCTGTTCGAGGACGCGTTCGGCATCGCCTTCGATGGTGACTCCTACGATCACGTCTTCCTGCCGGATCAGCCCGGCGCGATGGAGAACCACGGCTGCGTCACCTGGAACGACCAGGTGCTGTATCGGTCCGAGCCGCCCCCGGAGCAGCGCCGACGGCGCGCACTCGTCCTTCTGCACGAGATGTCGCACATGTGGTTCGGCAATCTGGTGACACCGCAGTGGTGGGACGGCCTGTGGCTCAGCGAGTCGTTCGCCGATTGGGCCGCGCTGTGGGCGGCCGCGCAGTTGGGTGTGCTGGACAGCCGCTGGTCGGTCGCGACCGCACTGGAGAAGGAACGTGCGGCTGATGCCGACCTGCTGGCGTCGACCCATCCGGTCAGCCGTCCGGTGCCCGACATCGCCGCCGCCGAGGCGAACTTCGACGCGATCACGTACGCGAAGGGCGCCTGCATGCTCCGCCAACTCGTCGCCCAGGTCGGCGAGGAGGCGTTCCTGGAGGGCCTCCGCAAGTACTTCGCCCAGCACGCCGGCGCGAGCGGCAGTCTGCCCATACTGATCGCGGCGATCCAGCCCTTCACTGCGATCGACCTGACCACGTGGTCCAGGCTCTGGCTGGAGTCGAGCGGCATCAACACCCTCACCCTCGAGACCGGGCCCGACTCGATGGTCCTGGTACAGAACGGCCTCCCACGCCCGCACACCATCTCGATCGGCACGTACGGCGGTGCGCCGCTCGCCGAGTTCGACCGGATCGACGTCGAGGTGACGGGGGAGCGCACCGATGTACCGCTCCGGTCGGCACCGTTGGTGTTGCTCGACGACCGCGACACGACGTACGCGATCGTCCGCCCCGACGTCCAGTCGATCCGTACGATAGTTGCCGCAGGCGCCGAACTGCCCGACCCGATCGCGCGCAACACCGCCCGCCGCACGCTGCGAGGGCTGCTGCTCGACGGTCTGCTGTCCTCGGCAGACGTCGTCGAGTACGTCGCGTCCGCACTCGCGACCGAGACCGATCCCGTGCAGCTGAAGGCGCTGACGACCCTCGGCGCCGAGGCGGCCGGACCGTGCACGATCCCCGCGCAGCGCGAGTCGCTCGAACGTAAGCTGGCCACAGCGACCGTTGCTGCCTTCGACCAAGCCGACCCCACGAACCGGCTCGTGCTGGTCGAGGCGCTGGCCGACTTCGCGGACACCGGTGACCAGCTGCAGCTGGTCGACTCGTTGCTGGCCGAACCGGACTTGCCGCAGCCGATCCGCTGGCGACTCCGCACCCGCCTGGTGGCCCTCGACTTCGCCGGCCCGATCCAGATCGACGCCGAGCAGGCAAGCGACCCCGATCCAGACGCCACGTGGCAGGCAGCTGCCGCCCGCGCGGCGACCCCGACCGCACACGCGAAGGACACCGCCCTCGACCTCTTGCTCACTCCGCCGGGCGTTCCCGCGGCCGTACTGCGAACCTTCGCCGCCGCCGTCTGGCAACCACGCCAAACCGAACTCCTGGCCGAGCGACCGGCACAGTTCCTCGAACGACTGCTCGAAGCCACCGACTGGTCCGCGGCGAACCGCCTCGCGCGCTACGCGTTCCCTCTCGCAGTTGCCGACAGCACGACGGCGGCCCGAGCCCGCGAGCTGGCCAAGGCCGCAAAGGTCCCGATCCTCAGCCAGACCCTCCAAGACCAGGCAGACCTGGCTGCCCGGTACAGCCAGGTCAGGCGCGCTGTTCCTCGGCAGTCTTGAGGTCGGAGAGCAAGGTTTCGCGGCAGTTGTCCAGGTCGGCGAGCAGCGCGGCGACGGCCTGGTCCGGGTCGCCGCTCCGGATGGCGTCGAGCACCGCGGCGTGGCGATCCGTCAACGCCATCAGGTCGAGACCGGCGTGGGCGCGGACCTGTGCGATGCACAGCTGGGTCTCGCCCATCACGGTCTCGTGCATGCGTCGCAGGCGGGTGCTGCCGGTGGCGGCGACCAGCGCGCGGTGCAGGGCGATGTCGGCCTCGGTGTGCTCGGCGTGCTGATCACGCTCGGCCGCCATCCGCATCAGCGCCAGCGAACGGTCGGCGTCGCCGGGCACCTCTTTGCGGCGCGCGAGCGTGATCACCGCTCTGGACTCGATCGGCTCGCGGGCGAAGTACAGATCGCTGACGTCGTCGGCGGACAGTTGCGGGACGACCGCGCTGCGGCGCGGTCCGCGGCGCAGGAGTCCCTCGTTCGTGAGCCGGTCCAGCGCCGCCTTGGCGGTCGGCCGGGCGACGGTGAACCGGTTGGCGACCCAGATCTCCGAGAGCTTCTCTCCGGGTGGGATCTCGCTGGCGATGATCTGCTTGCGCAGCGCAGTGGTCAGCGAGTCGGTCAGCGTGGTGCTCTCAAGTTCGACACTCACTCCTACCGCCTCCTTGGATTGCCCCCGACGCGGGTCTCGGTCGGTCTGTTGCGCATCCTAATTGATCAGTGGGCATCCTGTCTGACAGGTGTACTGGTCATCGGTAGATCGTCCGGTCCGCGTTCAGTGTGCCGATCCGGTCCCAGTCGTAGGTCACCCCAAGGCCGGGGCCTGCCGGTACGCCGACGCAGCCGTCGTCCCCGACTGCGGTCAGATCGTCCGCGTAGTCGTCGGCGAAGACGTCCGGCAGTGACGGGTTCCCGGTGGTCGGGTCCAGCAGCCCGAGCTCGTAGTAGCTGGTGTTGCGGATCGCCGCCATACAGTGCCGCTGGGCCGGACCGGCCGCGTGCACCTCCAGATCCAGGCCGATCGCCTCGGCCGCGTGCGCGGTCTTCATCACGCCCGTGATGCCGAGATCGAGCTCCGGGTCCGCCCTCAGGAAGTCGGTCGCGCCGTCGAGCGCGAGCGCGGTCCGCAGCTCCAGACCGCGGACGAACTCGGTGATCAGCAGTGGCGTACGGACCCGTTGCCGCAGGATCTGATGCGCCAGCGGGGCGTCGCCGCGCAGCGGGTCCTCCCACCAGAACGCGCCGACCTCGTCGCAGAACCGGCCGAGCTTGAGCGCCGCGGCCAGCGTGGGCAGGCTCTTGCCCGGATCGGTCATGATGTCGCTGCGTCCGGCCGAGCCCTCGGCGGTGGCGCCGAAGATCTCGATCTCGTCCTGGGCGGTGCCGGCCGAGCGGCCGTGGATCTTGAAGCCCGGTACGCCGAGCTGCGCGCACTGGTCCGCGAAGTCGCGGTAGCTGTCCGCCGTGGCGAGGGTACCGAGCCCGTGCCCGCCGCCGACCGTGCTCACGTACGCGGGCAGCCGATCCCGGTAGCGGCCGAGCAGTTGCGAGATCCCGAGTCCGGCCTGGTGACCGGCCGCGTCCCACAACGCGATGTCGATCGCGCCGGCCCCGATCCGGTCGGTCTTCGCGTAGCCGCCGTTGAAGCTGTCCCAGATCGACTCCCGGTCGTGCAGGTCGCGCCCGGGCAGGCTGGCCGCCATCGCCTTCACCTGACCGATCGCGTACGGCGGGGCGCTCCACAGCACGACGTACCCACCCTCGGCGCCGTCGTCGGTGCGGATCCGGATCCCGAACCGGCGAGTCGTCCGGCTTGGTGGGCTCACCGCGGTGAGCGGCTCGCCGCTGCGGTCGTAACGGCGTACCACGGTGTGATCGAACTCGATCAACTCGACTTCATCGATGACGGACATGAACCTCCTACTTGAGGCCGGTGGTCGCGATGCCCTGGGTGAGGGCCTTCTGGGCGAACAGGAACACTGCGAAGACCGGGACCAGCGTGACGATGGACATCGCGAACAACGCCCCGTAGTTGCTCAGCCCGGCCGAGTCGGAGAACGTACTCAGGCCCAGCGGCACGGTGTAGAGGTCCGGCCGGTTGAGGTACAGCAGCGGCGTGAAGAAGTCGTTCCAGGTCCAGATGAACGTGAACACCGCGGTGACGCCGATCGCCGGCGTGCACAGCGGCAGGATGACGCTCCAGAACGTCCGCAGCGGTCCGCAGCCGTCGATCGCGGCCGCGTCGTCGAGCGTCGTCGGCAGCGTCCGCATGAACTGCACCATCAAGAAGATGAAGAACGACTCCACGCCGAGGAACTTCGGCAGGATCAGCGGTACGTAGGTGTCGGTCAGGCCGAGCGTCGAGAAGATCACGTACTGCGGCACGACCGTGACGTGGAACGGCAGCATGATCGTGGCGAGCATGGTCGCGAACATCGCCCCGCGGTACCGGAAGCGCAGCCGGGCGAAGGCGTACGCGGCCAGCGTGCACGAGATCAGGTTGCCGACGATGCAGGCGAGCGCGACGACCATCGAGTTCAGCATGAACCGGCCGAACGGGATGCCGAGCGAGTTCCAGCCGTCGAGGTAGTTGGTCAGGGTGAGTTTGCCGCCGCCGGTCCCGTCACCGAAGATGTCGTTGTTGTTCATGAACGACCGGCTCAGCATCCAGATCAGCGGATAGATCATGATGATGCCGAAGGCGATCAGCAGCACGTGCCGCCAGCCGCGGCGCAGCAGCCACTCCAGCAGGTCAGTCCTCATAGTGCACCCAGTACCGGGCGGCGACGAAGTTGATCGCGGTGAGCATGCCGATCACGACGAACAAGATCCAGGCCAGCGCGCTCGCGTACCCCATCTCGAAGTTCTTGAAGCCGGTCACGAACAGGTACAGCGTGTAGAACAGCGTCGAGTTCGACGGCCCGCCGGTGCCGGCCGAGATGATGTACGCCTGCGTGAACGCCTGGAACGAGCCGATCAGCTGCAGGATCAGGTTGAAGAACACGACCGGGCTGAGCAGCGGCAGCACCACCGAGGTGAACCGCCGCCACGCACTCGCACCGTCCACCTTGGCTGCCTCGATCAGCTCCTCGGGGATCTGCCGCAGCCCGGCCAGGAAGATGATCATCGGCGACCCGAACGTCCACACGTGCAGGATGATCAACGTGTCCAGGGCATGGGCCGGCTCGGAGATCCAGGACCCCATCTGGATCCCGAGCTTGCCGGCCAGCTCCGGTATCAGTCCGGTGCTGGAGAACAGCTGCCGCCACAGCACCGCCACCGCGACGCTGCCACCGAGCAGCGAGGGCAGGTAGTACACCGATCGGTAGATCGACAGCCCGCGGACGCCCTGGTTGAGCAGCACCGCGATCGCCAGCGCGAACGCGAGTTGCAGCGGTACGGAGATGAAGACGTACTTCGCCGTCACGCCGGCGGCCGCGAGGAAGTCCGCGTCGCCGAACATCCGCCGGTAGTTCGCCAGCCCGGTGAACCGCGGCGAGTCGCCGAGCCGGTAGTCGGTGAAGGACAGATACAGCGAGGTGACCATGGGGACGAGCGTGATCAGCAGCACGCCCGCCATCCACGGCAGCAGGAACAGGTACGCGATCTTCGACCGCCGGCCGCGGCCACGCGCCTTGGCCGCCTGCTGTACCTCGGTGATCAGGGCCATCGTGCTATTCCGCCGGGGCCTCGGTGAGTGCCTGCCAGTCGCGCTCCTGACCTTCCCAATGGCGCAGACCGATCCGGACGGCGTCGAGCCGTTCCATCGTCGCGCCGTCGTAGTGCCCGAGCGACAGACCGTCGGCGCCCGCGTCCACGGCGGCCTTGACGCTGTCGGTGAGCGTCTGGGTGGTCGCGTTCGGCCGGACCCCGAGCGCGGCGATCAGTTGCTGGTCCTCGCGCAGTGCGCGCCGGCACTTCATCAGCTTGGCGCGTTTGGTCGCGACGCCTTCGGCGGTGCCGAGCTGATCGGAGTAGTCGGATTCGCGGACCGAGTCGACGTAGGTGAACGCCGAGGCGAAGTCGAGTCCAGCCCGCTCCGGCGAGGCCATGTAGGTGTTGTAGCGGAACTCGACCTGGCGCCCGGAGGCCGCGAGTGCCTCGCGTACCAGCGCGAACAGCCGGTTGACCGACCGCTTCCGGAACTGCAGCCAGGCGGTGAACGCCTCGTTCTCCACCAGCAGGGCCGACTCGGTGTAGTTGGACTCGTCGAGCAGTTGGCGTTCGTGCAGCTCCTCCAGCCCGATCCGGCGCGAGAGGTTCGCCAGGTGCGTGACCTGGTGCACAATTTCGTCCCAGTCGAGGCCCTCCTCGGTCGCCTTCGCGCGGCAGCTGTCGCAGAAGCAACCGCCGGTCGCCACCGCGAGCAGTTGCTGCCACGAGGTCGGGCCGAAGCTGTGCGTCCCGCCGTCGTCACGGCCGGCGCCGAACAGGACGAGGCACGTCTGCACGTAGTCGACATCGTGGTTGGCCGCGACGTCTGCGAACAGCCCGTACAGATACTCCTGGACGTCGGGATGGTTCAGGCAGGGCAGTGCGCGCTGCGCCTCCACCGCTTCGAACGCGCCGACGATGTTCCCGTACACATCGCGCTGCAGAACGTCGGACAGGTTGTCCCGTGCGTACTGCGCGTCGATGATCGTGTGCGAGATCTCGCAGCCGGTCCGCATCCCGCGGGCCCGGGCGGCCGTGGTCAGTTCGTCGAGCCAGTCGCGCCCGATCAGGAAGTCGCGTTCGGTGGTCAGCGGTTTGATCCGCTTGTACTTGCCGGGATCCGGCGCCCAGTACGCCCGGCTGTCCTCGGGGACGTAGTAGCGGCGGACGGGGTTGTGCGGGTAGTGCCGGGCGTGCAGCGGCCGCTTCTCCTTGTGCATCAGGCCGACCAGGTACGCCGAGTTCACCTCCGCGCGGCTGGTCAGGACATCGAGGATGTGTTCGATGCCCTCGTCGGCCAGGTCCCACGCGTACAGGCTGGCGGCGATCTCGTTCAACGGCATAGGAGTCCTCTTCCGCAGATCTCTTGAGGGGAACTTGAGGGGAACGGTCTACTTCTTCAGGAGCTTGGCGCGCAGGTCGCCGAAGATCAGGTCGACGGTCTGCTGGACCGACGCCTTGTCGTAGGCGAGGTTCTGCCAGGCCTTGACCATGTCGCCGGAGAAGGCTCCGGACGTCGGCAGGCCGTTGTGCACCGGCCGGGTCTTGGCGCCGGCCTCGAAGCCGATGTAGGTGAGGAACTGCTTCTCGGCGTCCGACACCGAGGACGTGATCGCGTCCCGGACGGTCTGCGTCGGGGGCGCACCGATCGTGGTGCCGATGATCTTGGCGCGCTCGACGTCGTTGAGCAGGTAGTCGGCGAACTTGAGGGCCGCGTCCGGGGACTTGCTGTTGGCCGCGACGCACAGCATGTTGGGCGAGAGCGCGATCGCCTTGCTGCCGGTTCCGCCGTTGCCCGGGCACGGCATCAGCACGAGCGGATCCTTGGTCAGGCCCTGCAGTTCGAGCATCTGGTTGGAGTTGCGCAGGTGGTACGCCGCCAGACCGCGGATCATCGGAGCGCCTTCGAAATAAGGGTTCTGCTCCAGGGCCAGCGCGGTCGGCACCGACGCCTGCGTGTCGCGCAGGTTCTTCCAGTACGTCAGCCACTCGGTCATCAGGTCCTTCGTGAAGCCGAGATCGCCGTTGGCCGCCCACATGTCCTGGTCGTGCTGGCGCGCGTACGCCCCGAACCAGTCGGCCGCGCCGCCGGTGTTCGGATCGTCGGTACCGAAGAACTTCGCGCCCTTCGCGGCGTGGATCTTGGCGCTGAGCTGGGCGAACTCGTCCCAGCTGTACGAGTCCGGATAGTTCTTCACCGGTACGCCGACCTCGTCCAGGATGTTCTTCTTCGCGAACATGCCGATCGACTGCAGGCCGTGCGTCATCGCGTACTGCTTGCCGTCGACGACGCCCGGCGCCTTGATCGAGTCGGTGAAGCCGGCGTCGTCGATGCCCTTGCCGGCACCGAGATGGGGCGTCAGGTCCATGACGTGGCCGCCGGCCACCAGTTGGGGGAGCAGGTCGCTGGTCACCCAGAACACGTCGGGCAGGTTCTTGCCCGACATCGCGACGGTGATCTTGGTTTCGATCGCGTCGATGTCGCCGAACTCTGGACTGACCTTGATCGAGGAGTTCTTTTCGGTGAACGTCGTACAGGCCTTCTGGAAGCGCTTCACCCGGTCGTCGGAGCCCCAGAACATGAATCGGAGGCTCGCCGACTTGGACGAACCGGAGCCCGTCGAGTCGCCGCAGGCCGCGAGCACCGGCCCGGCGACCGCGGCGGCGCCGAGCCCGCCGGCGAGGCGGAGGACGGACCGGCGCGACAGAGAGGGGAGCGGGACGGACATCGCCATCACCTTTTTCGCTCGGCGCGGTCGGAGACTGCGGCTCCGCTGCGCAAGGGAAAGTTCTGGGCACCATCCTTGGTTCAGCAAACTTGTCTGTCAAGATTGCAGATAAGACGAGTTTGCAGGAGAGTTGTGTCATGCCGACGCTCCCTCTCAGCGCGAACATCTCGATCATGTTCACCGAGCTGCCCTACCTGGACCGCCCGGCCGCCGCCCGCGCCGCGGGCTTCCACCAGGTGGAGAGCTGGTGGCCGTTTCCCGGGCCCGACGCGGCGCCGGACCAGGTCGACGAGCTGGTCTCCGCGCTCGACGCCGCGGGGGTCGAGCTGTCCGGGCTGAACTTCTTCGGCGGCGACCTCTCCGCCGGTGAGCGCGGTGTCGCGTGCCGCCCCGACCGGCAGCAGGAACTCGAGATCAACACCGAGCGGCTGATCGACGTCGCGCAGCGGACCGGCTGCCGGGCGTTCAATCTGCTGTACGGCCAGCTTGACGATCGATGGTCCGCGGCCGAGCAGCGCGACACGGCGATCCGGGCCGTCCGCGCGGCGGGGGCGAAGCTGGCGGAGATCGACGGGGTCGTTCTGCTCGAACCGCTCGCACTCGGCCTGAACGGTGCGTACCCACTGGTGGACGGAGACGACGTGGTCGAGTTGCTGACCGGCCCGCTGCGATCGGCCCCGAACGTCCGGCTCCTGTTCGACGTGTTCCACCTCGGCAGCAACGGTGTCGATCTGGTCGCTGCGGCCGAGCGCCTCGCGCCGTGGATCGGGCATGTGCAGCTCGCCGACAGCCCAGGACGCGGTGAGCCCGGCAGCGGCGAGTTGCCGATCGAGGCGGCAGTGAAAGCCCTCGTCAGTACGGGCTATCGCGGCACGATCGCCGCGGAGTACCAGCCGACCGGGCCGACCGTCGAGACACTCGGCTGGGTGGACGAGCTGCACGATGTACGGGGACTGCGATGACCGCGGTCGGGTTCGTCGGCGCCGGCGTGATGGGGGCGCCGATGATCGCGAATCTGGTCCGCGCCGGCCACGTCGTACGGGCCTACGGCCGATCACCTGCATCACGCGCGCGGATCGAGGCCGCGGGCGGCACGCTCTCGGACTCGGTGGCCGGGGTCGCCGAGGGCGCCGAGGTCCTGATCACGATGGTCGCCGACTCACCCGACGTACAGGACGTAGTGCTCGGTGCGGGCGGTCTGGCGGAGGCCTGCAGTGCGGGACAGGTGTTCGTCGACCTCAGTACGATCGCGCCGTCGGTTGCCGTTGAGGTCCACGAGGCGCTGGCGGCCCGAGGCGTACCGGCGTTGGATGCGCCGGTCAGCGGTGGCGAACAGGCCGCGATCGACGGCACGCTGAGCATCATGGCCGGAGGCGATCCCGCGACGCTCGAACAGGCGCGCCCGCTGCTCGAGACGATGGGCAGCACGGTCACGTACGTCGGTCCGCCGGGCAGTGGTCAGCTCACCAAGGCTGCCAATCAGCTGATCGTCGCGGCCAACCTGCAGGCCGTTGCGGAGGCCGTCGTGCTGCTGGAACGCTGCGGTGTCGACCTCGAGGCGGCGCTGTCGGCGATCGGTGGCGGACTGGCCGGGTCGGCCGTACTGGATCGCAAGCGGACCGCGTTCCTGACCCGTACGTACGAGCCTGGTTTCCGGGTCGACCTGCACACCAAGGACCTGGGCATCGTCGGTGGGATCATCCGCGAGCAGGGGCTGGCGCTGCCCGGGACCGCGATCGTTACCCAGTTGATGAGCGCGCTGCGCGCTCGCGGCGACGGCGGGCTGGACCACTCCGCCCTGCTACGACTGACCCGTGCCCTGAACGGAATGGAGAGTCAACAGTGAGTTCCGACGACGTGATCGTGGTGACCGGCACCTTCAGCGACGACGACCGGAGTCGAGCCGCTGCGCTCGCGCCGCAGTTCACTCTGGAATTCACCGACCACCCCGCGGACGTCGGCATCGGGCGCGTGATCGCGGTCGCCGGCTCGGTATCGCCCGCGGACTTCGGGCGCCTGCCAGAGCTGCGGTGGATCCACAGCTGGGCCGCCGGACCGGATGCGGCGATCTTCCCGGAGTTGGTGTCCAGTTCCGTCGTACTCACCTCGTCGGCAGGCAACGGCGGCGTACCGCTGGCCGAGCATTCGATGATGTTGTTGCTGATGCTGGATCGCGAGGCGCTGCTCTGGGTCTCGGCCCAGCAGGAGCATCGCTGGGGGAGGCACCGCCACAACGAGCTGATGGGCAGCACGATCGGGATCTACGGGCTCGGGAACGCCGGCAAGGACCTGGCGCTCAAGGCACAGGCGTTCCACATGCGGGTGCTCGGCCTGCGCCGGAATGCGACGGTGCCGGTCGACGGGGTGGACGAGCTGTACGGCCCCGACCAGCTCAAGGAGTTCGTCGGCCAGTGCGACCATGTTGTGATCACGGCGGCGCTGACGCCCGAGACCCGGAACGCCTTCGACGCGGAGGTCTTCGCCGCGATGAAACCCACGGCGAACCTGGTCTGCATCTCTCGCGGCGGGATCGTGGTCGACGACGATCTACTGGCGGCGCTGCGCAACGGGCAGCTCCGGGCCGCCGGGCTGGATGCCCACGGCATCGAACCACTGCCGGCCGACAGCCCGTTCTGGGAGCTGCCGAACGTCATCGTGACGCCGCACAACGGGGCCACCACTGCGGGAACCGCGCGCCGCGGGGTCGAGATCTTCCTCGACAACCTCGCGCGCTTCGCCGACGGACGCCCGTTGCACAACGTCGTCGACAAGGAGCTCGGCTACTGATCGCCGCCGCTGCCGAGCAGGAACGCCGGCGGCTCGCCGGTCAGAATCGCGTCGGACTCGAGCCACGCCCGGGCGTCCCGCGGGTGCCGGCGCTCGATCTCGGCCAGCAGATACTGCCGGGCCTCGGCGGCCGTCGCGGTCTGTCCCGCGTGCAGTGCATCGAGCACCTCCGCGGCGCTGGCACACCACACCGAATAGAGCTCGGAGTCCGCCCAGTCCCGCAACTCCCGCCGAGCCGCCAACTCGGCACGGCGCTGAACGCTGCGCTTCCGCCGCAGCGCGGCCCGCAGCCTCGACCACGCGCCCCGGCCCGTCTCCACCTCGACCCCCAGCACTCACCTCGCCGTTTGCTGACGCCAACTATTGCACAATGCAACTCACGGACCGCAACGGCTCGAGCCCGGAATGAGTTCGAGGCGGCTGGGGGGATCGGTTAGCCTCAGCAATGATCCCGAGCTGTGGAGGTGGGCCGTGACCGGTGCTGCAACTGAGCAGACCGCGGACGAGCTGGTTGCCGCGGTGCTCACGGCTTCGCGGGTGCTGGTCGGCGTGTCGGCGCGATCGCTCGCGCAGGTGGAGGAATCGGTCACGCTGACCCAGTTCCGGACGCTGGTCGTGCTCGACGGGCACGGACCGAGCCGCCTGAACCTGCTCGCCGAGCGGCTCGACGTCACCGCCTCCACGGCCCTGCGGATGGTCGACCGGCTGATCGCCGCCGGCCTGGTCGACCGGCGCGAGAATGCCAACGACCGGCGCGAGGTCGTCATCGACCTGACCACCGAGGGCCGCAAGCTGGTCCGCAAGGTCACCCGCAAACGCCAGGCCGAGATCGAGCGCATCGTGCTCGGCATGCCGATCGGCCGCCGCCGCGAACTCGTCCGCGCCCTCACCGCCTTCGCCGAAGCCGCCGACGAACCCACCACGCTCCCCGACCCCGCCACCCGCCTCGGCTGGTGACAACAGCTACTCCAGCGACCGCAGCCTCTTGGCAGGGATCTGCTCGATGCGGGTCCAGCCCTTCCAACCGCGTTCTTCGAGGATCGCGAGCAACCGCGCGGCTTCGGGGGCCGACTCGAGCATCACCGCATCCAGCAGTTTGACGAGCCCTTCGTCGAAGGGCTCGTCGCCGAGCTCGCCGGCCTGTGCGGCCCGGATGTACAGGCGTTCCAGGACGTCGGCGATCTCCACGAGCAGCGCCTCGTCGCCTTGCTGGTCGACCGCCTGACTCACCAGGCTGTACAGCTTCCGAGCGTCGGGATCGTCGAACTGCTCGTGCTTGGCCGCGATCACCGCATCGATCAGCTCCGGCACCTGGGCCGCGATCATGATCCAGGCATCCCGTTCCATCTTGATGTAGCGCTCGCTGACGCCGTTGCTGCGCAGCCGGTCGAGATAACCCACCACAGGCTCCGGCAGCGCGAGGTGGTCGCCGGCCGCGAGTCTGGCGAGCCGGCGCCGGCCGTCCTGCAACCGCCGGATCTCGGCTCGCAGACTCTTGTCGATCTCCTGTACGCCGGCCTCGAACTCGTCCGTGCCCGCATCGAGGAGTTCCTGTACGCGGGCCAACGGGACGCCGGCGTCGGCGAGAGTGTGGACCCGGATCAGCCGGACGACCGCGGCCGCGTCGTACGAGCGGTAGCCGGAGCGGTCGCGTTCGGCCTCGGGCAGCAAGCCGATCTTGTGGTAGTGGCGCACTGCCCGCACCGTGACTCCGGCGTACGCCGCGAGCTGGCTGATGGTGAGCATGCCTCCAGCCTGCCTCAAGCGATCTTGCGGCGATACGTGAGCATCGCGAGAACGTACGCCAGTACGAGCACGCCGGCGCACCACGCGAGCGCGGTCCAGACGCCGCCACCGACCGGCTGCTGCGCGAGCAGGTTGCGGATCGTGTTCACGATCGACGTCACCGGCTGGTGTTCCGCGAACCAGCGCACCGGGCCCGGCATCGTCTGTGTCGGCACGAAGGCCGAGCTGACGAACGGCAAGAAGATCAGCGGGTATCCGAAGGCACCCGCGCCCTCGACCGTGGAGGCGGTGAGTCCGGGGATCACCGCGAGCCAGGTCAACGCCAGTGTGAACAGGAACAGCATGCCGGCCACCGCCAGCCAGGCCAGTACGCCGGCGCCGGAGCGGAAGCCCATCACGAGCGCGACGGCCAGCACGACGACGAGCGAGATCAGGTTCGCTACCAGCGAGGTGAAGACGTGCGCCCAGAGCACCCCCGACCGGGCGATCGGCATCGACTGGAACCGTTCGAAGATCCCGGTCTTCAGGTCCATGAACAGCCGGAACGCGGTGTAGGCGACGCCGGACGCGACCGTGATCAGCAGGATGCCCGGGAACATGTAGTTCACGTACGCCGTGGACCCGGTGTCGATCGCGCCGCCGAAGACGTACACGAACATCAGCATCAGGGCGATCGGTGTCAGCACTGTCGTGATGATGGTGTCCAGGCTGCGGGTGACGTGCCGCAGCGTACGGACGGTGAGCGTGACGGTGTCGCTGACGAGGTAGGTGCTCATCGCTTCTCTCCAACGATCGCCAGGAAGATCTCCTCGAGGGTGGGCTGCTTCTCGACGTACTCGACCTGGGCCGGCGGGAAGAGCTGCTTGAGCTCGGACAGGGTGCCGTTCGCGATGATCCGGCCTTCGTGCAGGATCGCGATCCGGTCGGCGAGTTGTTCAGCCTCGTCGAGGTACTGCGTGGTCAGCAACACGGTCGTACCGGAACCGGCCAGCTCCTTGACCATCTGCCACACCTCGATCCGCGCCTCTGGGTCGAGCCCGGCGGTCGGCTCGTCCAGGAAGATCACCGGCGAGTTCCCGATCAGGCTCATCGCGATGTCCAGCCGGCGGCGCATTCCCCCGGAGTACGTCGCGACCTTGCGCGCACCCGCGTCGGTGAGGGAGAAACGCGCCAGCAGATCGTCCGCGATCTTCCCCGGGTGGCCGAGGTGCCGCAGCTTGGCGACCAGGACGAGGTTCTCCCGGCCGCTCAGGATCTCGTCCACGGCCGCGAACTGTCCCGTCAGGCTGATCGACTTCCGCACGTCGGCGGCCTGGGTCGCAACGTCGAAGCCATTGATCTCGGCAGCCCCGGCATCCGCCTTCACCAGCGTGCTGAGGATCCTGATCGTCGTGGTCTTGCCGGCGCCGTTTGAGCCGAGCAGCGCGAAGATACTGCCTCGGGCCACCTCGAAATCCACACCACGCAGCACGCGCTGTTCCGCATAGGACTTCTGCAGTCCCTGCACCCGAATTGCACTCATGTGGATCAGGATGGAGGGTTGACCCTACGTCAAGGTCAAGCTGCGGACCTATCCGAAGATGTAGAAGCCGGTGATTGCGGTGGGGATGGCGCCGAGGAGGGTCCAGGGCGAGGGGAAGCGTTTGTGGAGGGCGAGGATGCCGGCGGCGGTGAGCAGGCCGATGACGCCGGACATCAGCCAGAGGCCGACACCCTTGCCGAAGTCGTCGTGCGAGACGCCGATGCTGTAGACGGCCAGCGTGACCGCCGGAACGCTGCCGACGTGGAACAGGATCGCGGAGACCACCCAGCGCTGCACGGTCTCGATGTTCATCGGCCGCGGAGTCCGGCGACGGCGCACCGGGCGCCGGGCAGCAGGGGCGGCGGGGACCTCGTTCATCGTTCCTCACTCTGCTTGGTGCTCTTGGCGGCCGCGATCACGCGGGTGAGCCGTTCGTGGAGTTGCATCAGTTCGTCGACGTCCATTCCGAGCCGGGCGACGATCGTCGGCGGCACCTCGAGCGCCTGCTCGCGGAGCGCCCGCCCCTTCGCGGTCAGGGCGACGGCCAGCGAACGCTCGTCCTTGGAGTCGCGGTCGCGCCGCAGTAGCCCGGTGCTCTCGAGCCGCTTGAGCAGCGGGGACAGCGTCGCCGGCTCGAGCTGCAGCATCCCGGACAGGTCCTTGACCGACACCGGCTCGAACTCCCACAGCGCCAGCATCACCAGGTACTGCGGGTGGGTCAGGCCCATCGGCTCGAGCACCGGCCGATACAGCGCAATCACGCTCCGCGCCGCCACCGCCAACGCGAAACACACCTGATGCTCGAGTGCCAGCGGGTTGTCCACGGTCTTCGTCCCAGCCATATGATTAGTGTAGCAACATTATGCGCACTAATGGTTAGTGAGCTAACTAACTCTTCCTGGCGGTTAGGGTGGCGCGATGACCGACTGGGTGGCGCGCTGGATCTCGGACCCCGCATTCGCCGGCTCCACACCGCCGGACCTGCTGCACAAGGAGGCCGGCGAGCATCCCGCGTTCGATCATCCGCCCGAGCTGCAGAACCGGCACATGCTGGTACGGAAGACGTTCGTCCTCGACGAACTGCCCGTCGAAGCCGTGCTGCGCATCACCGCCGACGACTACTACAAGCTCTCTGTCAACGGTGAGTTCGTCGGGCAGGGCCCCGCACAGTGCTACTCGTTCCACTACTACTACAACGAGTGGGACGTACGTCCGCGCCTGCGAGCCGGTACGAACCGGATCGACGTCGACGTCTACTACCAGGGCCTGGTGAACCGG
>DASSDE010000419.1:0-2205 GCA_035697365.1 Kribbella sp.
AGAGCTCGGCCGTGTCCGAGGACAGCCAGCCGAGCTTCTCCAGCTTGCGCGACACCACGAAACCGGGCGTCCCCTTCTCGATCACCAGCAGGCTGATCCCGTGTGCCCCCGGCCCGTCCGTCCGGACCGCGGTGGTGACGAAGTCCGCGCGGCAGCCCGACGTGATGTAGGTCTTCGCACCGCTCACGACAAACACGTCACCCTCGCGCCGAGCCGTCGTACGGATCGACGCGACGTCCGATCCACCGTCAGGCTCGGTGATCGCCAACGCCCCGATCAACGAGCCGTCGAGCGTCGGCCGGACCCACCGGTCGATCTGTTCCTGGTTGCCTGCCGCAACGATATGAGGGAGCGCGATCCCACAGGTGAGCAGCGAAGCGACCAAGCCACCGGATCCGCCCGCGTAGTGCATCTCCTCGACCACCGCGATCGCGTCCAGCAACGAACCGCCGCCACCGCCGACCGCTTCCGGGAACCCGACGCCGAGCATCCCGATCTGGCCGGCCTTCTTGTGCAGCTCACGCGGCAACTCGCCGTCCCGCTCCCAGCGGTCCAGCTGCGGCAGCACCTCGGCCGCCATGAACCGCCGTACGGTCTGCCGGTAGTCGTTCAAAGCAGCACCTCGGGTACGTCGATGTACCGGGAGCGCAGCCATTCGCCAACAGCCTTCGCCTGCGGGTCGAACCGCGCTTGCGACGCGACGCCCTCACCAAGTAGTCCCCCGACGACGAAGTTGACCGCCCACAGATTCGGCAGCACGTAACGCGTCACGGTCAGCGGCTGGGTCTCCGGGAGCAGCTCCTGGAACAACTCGACCGTCAGCGTGTGCGCGATCCACCGCCAAGTCTTCTCGTCCCGCACCCACACACCGACGTTCGCATCGCCGCCCTTGTCGCCGGACCGAGCCCCGGCGATCCGGCCGAGCGGAACCTCGCGCGTCCGCGGACGCCCGCTGGACGCCAGCTGCGGCAATGGGATCGGCAGTTCGATGTCGTCGACCGGACTCAGTGACTGCGTCTCCATCGCTGGCTCGACGACCTTCCGCGACCCGTCCGGCAGTACGACGAGGTGCTCGACCTCGTGGACGTCGACGTACCCAGCCCGGAAGACGCCGTACGGCGATCCGTCGCCAGGCGGCGCGGTGACGTGGAAACCGGGGTAGCTCGCCAGCGCCAGCTCGATCGCGGCGCTGGAGAACGCTCGGCCGACGACCTTCGGATCCGGGTCCTTGACCGCGCATCGGAGGAACACGCTGGCCTCCTCCTCGGACGCGGCGTTCGGCTTCTCGGTCCAGGCGAGGGTCCACCGCAGATCCGCCGGCCGCTTCGGCAGCGCCTGCTCGAGCTGCCGCTGCACCAGCTCGGCCTTCTCCTCCAGTTGGAGCCCGGTGAGCACGAAGTCGACCTCGTTGCGGAACCCGCCGACACTGTTCAGTGACACCTTGTACGTCGGTGGCGGCGGCTCGCCGCGGACCTCGGAGATCCGGACCCGGTCGGGTCCGTCGGTGTCGAGCTCGATCGAGTCCAGCCGAGTGGTGACATCCGGACCGGCGTACCGGGCGCCGGTGATCTCGTACAGCAGCTGCGCCTTGACCGTGTCGATCGTGACCGCGCCGCCGGTGTTGTCGTGCTTGGTGATCACGCTGCTGCCGTCGGCGTGGATCTCCGCGATCGGGAATCCGGGCCGGCCGAGGTCGCGGATCTCGCTGAAGAACGCGAAGTTCCCGCCGGTCGCCTGGCAGCCGCACTCGATCACGTGCCCCGCGGCCACGGCGCCCGCGAGTTCATCGTACTGCGTCCGCTTCCAGCCGTGATGGGCGGCGGCAGGTCCGACGATGACCGAGGCATCGGTGACACGGCCGGTCACGACGACGTCCGCGCCGGCCTGCAGTGCCTCGGCGATACCCCACGCACCGAGGTAGGCGTTCGCGGTCAGGGGCTCGCCGAGGTCGAGTTCGGGTGCGCGTGACAAGAGGTCGTCGCCTTCGACGTACGCGATCTTTGGGTGCAGACCGAGCCGGTCCGCGAGCTCCTGGATCGCTTGGGCGAGGCCTGCCGGGTTGAGGCCGCCGGCGTTGCTGACGACCTTGACGCCGCGGTCGAGCGCTTCGCCGAGGCCGGTCTCCAGTTGTTTGAGGAACGTGCGCGCGTACCCGAGTGACGGGTCCTTCAGCCGGTCCCGCCCGAGGATCAGCATGGTCAGCTC
>DASSDE010000420.1:0-2607 GCA_035697365.1 Kribbella sp.
GCAGTCCGCGGGCAGCACCCAGACGTACGTCGAGACCGCGACGGTCCAGACCGTGAACGGCGGCAAGGACCTCGCGCTCGGGACGTTCCGGCCGCTGCGGCTGGCCCTGACCAACATCACCGACGCGGGCTGGAGCAAGCAGGGCATCATCGTGGTCGGCTCCGGTGGCTCGCCCGGCAACGCGACGCGTCAGGTGTGGTCGGTGAACCCCGACGGATCCAGCCTGCAGTTGCTGCCCGGTTCGACGCCGGACTTCTCGCCGGAGCACGTCGCGTCGAACACGAACAAGGACACCCTGCCGGTGATCCAGGACGACGCCGGCCACATCCATTGGCTGACGAAGGACCTGACCTGGACCTCGATGGGCACCGCGGACGGCGGCGATCCGGTCATCATCCCGACCTACCCCGGCTGATCCGCCCGAGGCCGTTGCGTCCGAAGAACTGGGGTGCATAGCCCACGATCCTTCGGACGTACGGAAAGCTTCGACGTGTTGTCCACAGGCTGGGGAGCGCCCGGTTGCGGTCGGTGGTTGCGGTCGGGGACCGTTGGGGCGTGTGGGGTGGATTCGTCGATCTGGTGCTCGGTGGGCGGTGCGCGGGGTGTGACCGGCCCGGAGTCACTCTCTGTGATGGTTGCCGTCGGCTACTGACCGGTCCGACTCCGTTCCGTGCCTGGCCGGACCCGCCACCGCCGGGGCTGGCACCTCCGACCGCCGCCGCGCCGTACGCTGGCGAGCTCCGGAACGTGATCCTGGCCCACAAGGAGAACGCTCGGTATCCCCTCGCGGCACCGCTCGGCCGGCTGCTCGCGGACGCCGTCCGGACGGCCCTCGGGGACCGGCGGGCGGTCTGGTTGTGCCCGGTTCCGTCGCCTCGGGCAACGGTCCGGCAGCGCGGCCACGATCCGCTCGGCCGACTTACGAAGGCTGCCGTCAGATCCTTGCGCAGGCAGGGAATCGACGCCCGGACGGCGCCCGCGCTGCGGGTCGTCCGGCGTCCCGACGACCAGGCCGGGCTGTCCGCGGAACGCCGGACCGCCAACCTGGACGGGGCTTTCGGGCTGCGTTCGCGCTGGGCTGAAACGCTGAGCGATCAACCGGTCCTGCTGGTCGACGACGTGATCACCACCGGTTCCACGCTCACGGAAGCCTGTCGCGCCTTGGAAACGGCGGGAATCGGAGTCCTCGGGTGCGCGGTCGTGGCCGCGACGGCGCGCCGAAGGCCGTCTGGTTCATGAGAACTTCCCTACCGGTTTTCGTCGAAGCCGACTAGCGTTGGCCTATGACACCCGCTAGGGCTTGTCGGGCAGTGGAGTGGTGGAGGACCGGATCAGCCGGATTCCTCGCCACCTCGTCCGACGGGTTCGACAGCGGGTGTCGTCGTTTCGGGACCCGTCACCATCAGCACGGGGGTCCGAACACGTAAAAGAAGTCGCCGATCGATGGAGGTTTCCGTGGACGTCGTTGTCAAGGGTCATCACTGCGAGGTCAGTGACCGCTTCCGGCAGTACGTCGAGGAAAAGCTCGAGCGAATCGAGAAAGTCGATCACCGGGTACTGCGGTGCGAAGTGGAAGTAAGCCAGGAGAAGAACCCGCGACAGCACGATCGGGCGATGCGTGTCGAGCTCACCATGTACACCAAGGGTCCGGTGGTCCGCGCAGAGGCGTGCGGAGAGACCAAGCAGGCGGCGTTCGACGTCTGCCTGGACCGGCTCCGGTCCCAGGTCCGCAAGGCGGCCGACCGGCGCCGGGTGCACCGTGGTGAACGGACGCCGGAAGGCCTGCGGCACGTGAACGCGAAGCAGCCGCTCAACGGCACACCTGTAGTGGAGGAACCAGTCGCCGAGGACGAGGTGGCGACGCACACGTACGGATCTCTCACGGTCACCGGCGACGGTCCGCTGGTGATGCGCGAGAAGACCCACTCCGCCAAGCCGATGACCCTTGACCAGGCTCTCTACGAGCTCGAACTGGTCGGGCACGACTTCTACCTGTTCGTCGACGCCGACGAGAACCAGCCCAGCGTGGTCTACCGCCGCCGCGGTTACGACTACGGCGTGATCCGGCTGGCCGTCTAGGACCTCGGGAGGAGCACACAGAAAGGGCCGGGGTTCGACCCCGGCCCTTTCGCCTGCCCGGCTTCAGCTGTCGATCTGCTGCTGGAGCTCGGTGGCGTACGTCGCTACCTGGGCGTAGACGCCCGGGTTGCCCGCGTCCGCGCAGCCGACGCCCCAGGAGACGACGCCGAACAAGCGCCCGTTGAGCACCAGCGGGCCGCCGGAGTCGCCTTGGCACGAGTCCTTGCCGCCGTCCTCGTACCCGGCGCAGATTTCACCGTCAGCGGTGTAGCCCTCGCTGGCGTACGCCTGCGAGCAGTAGTCGTCGCCCAGCACCGGTACGTCGACCTTCTGGAACGTGTCCTCCGGGCCGGTGCCCTCGGTGGAGCCCCAGCCGTACACGACCGACGCCGCGCCGGCCGCGTCCGCGGCCTTGTCGGTCTCCAGCGCGAGCGTGTCGACACCGTCGAACGGGGTCGCCAGCGTCATCACGGCGACGTCGTGAGCCGGCGACTTGCCGTACTCCGGGTCCACCCAGATGCTGCTGAT
>DASSDE010000421.1:0-3221 GCA_035697365.1 Kribbella sp.
CGGTCTCGAGGTCGGCATCATGGTCGAGGTTCCGGCGGCCGCGCTCCGCGTCGCCACCCTGGCGAAGGACCTCGACTTCGTCAGCATCGGTACCAACGACCTCACCCAGTACACGACCGCAGCCGATCGCACCAACGCCACGGTCGCGCCGCTCGCGGACGGTCTTGATCCCGCAGTACTGCAGCTGATCGACCACGTCGCCCGCAACGCCGGCGTACGCGTCGCCGTGTGTGGTGACCTCGCCAGCGACCCCCAGGCTGCGGTACTGCTGGCTGCCCTCGGTGTGACGGAGTTGAGCGCTGTCGGACCACAGGTGCCGTTGGTGAAGGCCCGGCTACGACAGGCCGACCTCAGTCTGGTCGACACCGCCTCAGCACTGGCTGCACGCGACGCTGATCAGGTGCGAGGCTTGCTGTAGTAGCGCAGCTCAACCAGATTGAAGCCGGAGGTACGTTGCGGCTTCGCCGGGAGCGTGTAGGACTCGCCTGGCTCCAGGTACGTCACGTCACGGCTCGAGAGATCCAGGTCGACGACCAGGGCCGGGTACGCGCCGGTGTGCCAGGTGTAGGACTCGCCTGCTTCGGGGGTGACGTGCTGGACGCGCACGTCGTCCTCGTCGACGACGACCTTGGTGGGGATCTCGCCGGCCTGTTCGAAGCCCGCCTCGGCCTGGATGCCCGTGACCACGAAGTACGGGTCGCCGGAGGCCTCCTCGCCCAGGTCCAGCACCTCGATGAGGCGGTTGAGGTACAGGGCGTCGCCGTCGTTCGTGAGCATGTGCACCGGCGAGACAGGCCGGTACACCGATCCGCCAACGGTCTCGCTCAGCTCACGGGCGGGACTGCCGTCCAGCCAATCCATGTGGCATGGGGACGTCGACAGACACAGGACCACGTACGGGTTGTGGTGCAGGTGCCAGCCCTGGGCTGCACCCGCCTGCAACTCCACCTCCCAGACACGCACGCGCGAGTTCTTCAGCAGTACGCGGGTCCCGATCTCCCCCAGCACGACCTCGCTGCTGTCAGGGGCTGTGACAGTAGTACCGGCTGTCATGCGGTCTCCTCTATCGGTCGTTCCATCGCGACGCCGGCGAGCAGGGTCCCGTCCGGCATCGGTAGCTGAGCTGCCTCCACCTCAGTGAAGCCGAAGGCCTTGTAGAGCGGTACGCCGGGCAGCGTCGCCATCAGTGCGAGTCGAGTGAATCCCTCTGCGCGGGCGGCGTCCGTACACGCGTTCAGAATGGCGCGGCCGAGCCCACGCCGCGTCCAGTCCGCTCGGACGAACATCGCACGGATCCGGGCCGGCTCGGTTGCCGGGTCCAGCAGCCGGGTGTCAGCTCCAGCGGTGCTCGCGTTGAACAGCTTGTTCCGCCGGCTCCATCCGCCACACGCCACGACCTCCCCGCCTGCCTCCAGCACGTAGTAGGTGCCGTCGTCGATCAGAGCGGTGTCCAGCGTGGTGATGTGCTCAGCCGCGCTAGCTGTCTGTACGGCGTCGTAGTACGCCGGGAACTGCGCCTCCACCGCGGCACGAGCCAACTCGGCCACGGCAGGCCCGTCCCCCACCACCGCCACCCGCAACACAGCCTCCACCCCCACAGGCTAGATCACCTGCGGAACGACAACCGCGATCACCACAACCACAACCAGCAGAACCCAGACGACCGTCCCCCAAATGCCGGGCCGCACCCAGTACGGCGCGGCCGGCGAAGGCCGCGGCGGCCGGACGAGCTGGATGAGCATCGCGCCGAAGACTTTCACCAAGGTCTTGCCGGGTGCCCCGACGAAGTCCTCCGAGAGTTTGAGCCGGCCGGTGCCCACCTCGGTCAGCTCGTAGTCCGCCGGACCCACATCCTGCGGACGCCGCACGACGAACGTGCCGCTCACCAGTTCGTTCAGCGCCGCCTGGACCCGTCCGTCGCTCACACCGGTACGGCGGACCAGCTCTGCACGGGTCAACGGGGCGAACCGTAGGTGCTGCAGGAGCGCGTGTTCCAACGCCGGGTCGTCTTCCACAGGCCCCCTCCACTTGCTCCCGTGCATTGTCGCAGTGCGCATGGTCATCGAACTCTCACGGAAAGCTGCAGGAAGCTGCAATTCGGGCCGGGTGAAATGGGTGGGAGGGGTGTTGGACATCAACCAGGTATGACGCTGATACCGATCGAGGCCCGGAGCGGGCCGGTGAGTGAGGGAGTCGTGCACGACCCGCCACCAGATGCGCGCCGGGAGCGGTTCGAGCAGGTCTTCGCCGCGCACCGGGACGCGGTCCTCGGCTACCTGCGCCGCCGGACCGACAGCGGTCACGACGCCGCCGACCTGGTTGCGGACACGTTCCTGGTGGCCTGGCGCCGGCTGGACGACGTACCGCAAGGCCCAGAGGCCAGGCCTTGGTTGTACGGCGTTGCGCGCCGCGTCCTGGCCAACCATCGCCGGGGCGAGGGCCGCCGGCACGCGCTGGCGACGAAGCTCCTGTCCGAGCAGCTCACCGAGACGCCGAACACCCCGGCGCCGGACGACGGCCCCACTGCACGAGCGTTCCGGCTACTGCCGGAGCAGGACCGCGAGGTGCTGACGCTGGTGGTGTGGGAGGAGCTCGACACCGCACAGGTTGCGACCGCTCTGGGCATCTCCCGCAACGCCGTACGGATCCGGCTGCATCGCGCCCGGAAGCGCTTCGCGAAATTGCTCACCGCCCCGCGCACACACGTCGCGGCCGCCACCCTGAAAGAAGGGGTCTCCCATGAAGACGCATGACATCGACGCCGCGGTCCGCGGCCTGAACCCGCACCAGGCGACCGACCAGGTCTCGGACGACGCGTGGGCCGAGCTGTCCGAGGCCGTCACGCGCACCGACCCGGCAGCGCGACCGGTCCAGCAACCGTCGTACGGCCCGGCTGTCGTCAGGCGCCTGCAGCGGCGGCGACTGGTGCTGGCCGCCGCCTGCACTCTGCTCATCGCCGGTGTCGTCGGAGCCACCTTGGTCAACCGCCCGCACCAGGACCAGCCGCAGGCCCTGTCGTTCACCGAGCGCGGCGACAAACTGGTCGTCCGCGTCGTCGACCCGAACGCGGACCCGAAGCGCTACAACGAGGAATTCAAGAGAATGGGTCTGGACGTGACGGTCAAGAGCGTCGCGGCCAGCCCACCGTGGGTCGGACGGATGCTCAGCTACACCGGCCGGAACGACCATGAGATGCGACAGATCCGGATGCTGAAGCCGGG
>DASSDE010000422.1:0-4058 GCA_035697365.1 Kribbella sp.
TCGCTCAACGCTCGCGAGACCACGGCCGGAGGCCGCGCGACCGCATGAGCGAGCCGGCGCGCAACGTCCCACGCCACCGCATCTCCGCGCGGCCGACGACCACGGCTCTCGGTAGGTGTGTGCCCTGGCCTGTCCTCCACAGGCCCACCCTTCCCGACACACCCTTCCTTGTCGAACCGACCCTGTCCCGTGTCCTGCTCAGTGGAGTTGGGCCGGGCCCGATCGGGAGGTGCTTGGGTCATAGGGTTTGGAGTTTCTGGGCGGCGAGTGCTGCGGCGGGGTCGAGGTCGGTGGCGCCGGAGTTGGCGTGGCTGATCAAGGCCTTGGTCATCCGGGGATCCCAGGTCGCCTTGACGTGGTTCGCGATCGCGGTCGCCGCGTCCGCAGGCGCGCGGTGGGCGAACTGGGCCGCGATCTCGTTCACCAGCCGCACATGCGGTGGTACGCCGCCGCTCATCGATTGCCTCCGGCAACTGCAGGCTCGCGGGTGGCGTCTTCGGCGGCCGGATGCGGTACGAGGTCGACCTGGACCGCGGTGACCTTGTACTCAGGGCAGTTGGTGGCCCAGTCCGAGTTGTCGGTGGTGACGACGTTCGCCCCGCTCACCGGATGGTGGAACGTGGTGTAGCAGACGCCGACGGGCATCCGGTCGGAGATCTTCGCGCGCAACTCCGTCCGCCCGACCCGGCTCGACAGCGCCACCAGGTCCCCGTCCGTCACGCCGCGCACCTCCGCGTCGTGCGGATGGATCTCCAGTACGTCCTCGGCATGCCAGGCGACGTTCGCCGTCCGCCGGGTCTGCGCGCCGACGTTGTACTGCGAGAGGATCCGACCGGTCGTCAGGATCAACGGGAACTTCCGCGTCGACCGTTCCGACGTCGGCACGTACACGGTCTCCATGAACCGTCCCTTGCCGCGGGTGAACTCGTCCTCGTGCATGATCGGCGTACCGGACGGATGCTCCACGTTGCAGGGCCACTGGATCGACCCGAGCTCGTCGAGCTTGGCGAACGAGACGCCGTTGAACGTCGGCGTGGTGATCGCGATCTCGTCCATGATCTGCGCGGCCGAGTCGTAGTGCATCGGGTAGCCCATCGCCTGCGCGATCTCGCAGACGATCTCCCACTCCTGCTTGCCGGTCTGCGGCGCCATGATCGGGCGCACCCGGTTGATCCGCCGCTCCGCGTTCGTGAAGGTACCGTCCTTCTCCAGGAACGAGGTCCCCGGCAGCAGAACGTGCGCGAACTTCGCGGTCTCGTTGACGAACAGGTCCTGGACGACAAGCAGGTCCAGCGCGCCGAGGGCGGCGAAGACGTGCTGCGTGTTCGGGTCGGACTGGGCGATGTCCTCGCCCTGCACGAACAGCGCCCGGAACGATCCGTCGATCGCCGCGTCGAACATGTTCGGGATCCGCAGGCCGGGCTCGTTCAGGATCGGCGTACCCCAGAGGTGCTCGTAGATGCCGCGGACGTCGTCATCGGACACGTGCCGGTACCCGGGCAGCTCGTGCGGGAACGAGCCCATGTCGCAGGATCCCTGCACGTTGTTCTGTCCGCGCATCGGGTTCACGCCGACGCCCGGCCGGCCGATGTTGCCGGTCGCCATCGCCAGGTTGGCCATGCCCATCACCATCGTGGAGCCCTGGCTGTGCTCGGTGACGCCGAGGCCGTAGTAGATCGCCGCGTTGCCGCCGGTGGCGTACAGCCGGGCCGCCTCGCGGATCTTTTCCGCCGGTACGCCGGAAATTTCCGCAACACTTTCCGGGCTGTGTTCCGGCTGGGCGATGAACGACTCCCAGGTCTCGAAGTCCTCACACCGGCTGTTCACGAACTCCCGGTCGACCAGGCCCTCGGTCACCACCACGTGCGCGAGCGCGTTGATGATCGCGACGTTCGTCCCCGGCCGGAGCTCGAGGTGGTGTGCCGCCTCGACGTGCGGCGAGCGCACCAGGTCGATCCTCCGCGGGTCGATCACGATCAGCTTCGCGCCCTGCCGGATCCGCTGCTTCATCCGGGACCCGAACACCGGGTGTGCGTCGGTCGGGTTCGACCCGATCACCAGGATCACGTCGGCGGCGTCGACGGAACGGAAATCCTGGGTTCCGGCCGATTCCCCGAAGGTCTGCTTCAGCCCGTAGCCGGTCGGCGAGTGGCAGACCCGGGCGCAGGTGTCGACGTTGTTGTTTCCGAAACCGGCACGCACCAGTTTCTGGACCGCGTACACCTCTTCGTTCGTGGTCCGCGAGGAGGTGATCGCGCCGATCGAGCCTTGGCCGTGCTGCTTCTGGATCTCCAGCAGCCGGCGCGCGGTGAACGCGATCGCCTCGTCCCAGGACACCGTCTGCCAATCGTCGGAAATCGTGTTCCGTACCATCGGCTCGAGCACCCGGTCCGGGTGGCTCGCGTACCCGAAGGCGAACCGGCCCTTCACGCACGAGTGGCCCTCGTTCGCCCCGCCGTTCTTGTACGGGACCATCCGGACCAGCTCGTCACCGCGCAGTTCGGCCTTGAACGAGCAGCCGACCCCGCAGTACGCGCACGTGGTGAGTACAGTCCGCGTCGGCATCCCGAGCTCGACGACGGTCTTCTCCTCCAGCGTCGCGGTCGGGCACGCCTGGACACACGCCCCACACGACACGCAGTCGGAGTCGAAGAACGATCCTCCGGCACCGGCCGCGACCTTCGAGTCGAACCCGCGCCCCTCGATCGTCAGCGCAAAGGTTCCCTGTACTTCATCGCACGCGCGGACGCATCGCGAGCAGGCGATGCACTTGGACGCCTCGAAGTCGAAGTACGGGTTGGAGGTGTCGGTCGGCAGGTCCATGTGGTTCGCGCCGGCCTCGACGCCGGAGCCGTAGCGGACCTCGCGCAGTCCGGTGACGCCGGCCATGTCCTGCAGTTCGCAGTCGCCGTTCGCGGAGCAGGTCAGGCAGTCGAGCGGGTGGTCGGAGATGTACAGCTCCATCACGCCGCGGCGGAGCTTTCCGAGCCGCTCGTTCTGCGTCCGGACCACCATGCCGTCGACGACCGGCGTCGTACAGGAGGCCGGAGTGCCTTTGACACCGTCGATCTCGACCACGCACAGCCGGCAGGACCCGAACGCCTCCAGGTTGTCGGTCGCACACAACTTCGGTACGTCGACGCCGGCCTGCTTCGCGGCACGCATCACCGACGTACCGGGTGGCACTTTGAGGGTCACACCATCGATCGTGAGCGAGACGGTCGCGGCACCGGCGCGGGCCGGCGTACCGAAGTCTGGTTCCTTCATGAGCGTCATACGGTGAAGTCCTCTCCGAAATGGCGGACGGCGCTGCGGACTGGCATCGGGGTGAGACCGCCCATCGCACAGAGCGAGCCGTCGGTCATGAGTTCGCACAGGTCCTCGAGGACCACGAGATTCTTGTCGCGTTCGGTCCCGGCCACGATCCGGTCGATCGTCTCGACCCCGCGGGTCGCCCCGATCCGGCACGGCGTGCACTTGCCGCACGACTCGGCCGCGCAGAACTCGAACGCGAACCGCGCCATCGCCGCCATGTTCACGCTCTCGTCGAAGACCACGATCCCGCCATGACCGATCATCGCGCCGGCCGCGGCGAACGCCTCGTAGTCCATCGGCAGATCGAACTGTTCGACCGGCAGGTACGCGCCGAGCGGTCCGCCGACCTGGACGGCACGCACTGGGCGACCTGATGACGTACCGCCGCCGAAGTCGTTCACCAACTCACCGAGCGAGATGCCGAACGCGGTCTCCACGATGCCGCCGCGCGCCACGTTCCCGCCGAGCTGGAAGACGCTGGTCCCCCGCGAGCGCCCGGTCCCGTGTGCCGTGTACGCCGCCGCACCGTGCGCCAGGATCGTCGGAACGGTTGCCAAGGACAACACATTGTTGACGATCGTCGGGCGACCGAAAAGCCCTTCCAGTGCAGGGATCGGAGGCTTCGCGCGGACCATGCCACGCTTGCCCTCCAGGCTCTCCAGCATGGAGGTTTCCTCGCCGCAGATGTACGCGCCGGCGCCGACACGGACGTGCAGGTCGAAGCCGAACCCTGAGCCGAGGAT
>DASSDE010000423.1:0-3426 GCA_035697365.1 Kribbella sp.
TGCTGTTCGAGGGAGAGGTGCGGGGCGGATGTTCTAGGGGAGCGTGCGATGGGGTCGGGCGGGGCGGGTGCGATGGGGCGGGATGGGGTCGGGCGGGGCGGGTGCGATGGGGCGGGATGGGGTGGGTGTGGGGTGGGGTCAGATGGTTGGGGGGCTGGGGATTTTGCCCCATTGGGTGATTTGGCCGGGGGACGGTACCCAGTCGGCGGGTTCGCCGGCGAAGGCGTAGGCGCCGGCGTGGACGCGGGCCAGGAACTCGCGGGTCCACTGCAGCTCGCCGCGATCGCGGGCCGAGGTGATGCGGAACATCTCGACGACGTGGTTCGGGGTCGCGGGGTCCTCGCTGATCTGGCGTTCGGCGAACGGTTCGGACTTGAGCAGCGTCTCCAGCTGGCTGATCCGCGCCTCGAGCGCGGCGATCACCTCGTCGCGGCGCAGCGACCACATGAAGCTGATCGTCGCCTGCATCTTGTCGGGGTGGAACCCGTCGACCGTCCACAACATGCCGCGCAGGAGCGAGAAGTACTCGGTGTCGCCGTCGGCGGTCAGCTTGTACGACGTACGTCCCGGCCGGTGTGCTCCGTCCTGCTCGATCTCCTCCAGATAGCCGTGTTTGGCGAGCGTCCGCAGGCCGGTGTAGATCGAGCCGGGGTTGATGTTCGCCCAGTCCTGGACGTTCCATGTCAGCAGCTCACGCCGCAGCTGATACCCGTACGCCGGCTGGAAGATCCGCACGACCCCGAGCAGCAACAACCGCGTGGTGGACATGCTCGCAGTCTAAATCGGGACGACCACGAACGCCCGCAGGCGTACGCTCCAAGACATGGATGTCCGCGTGACCAGCGATCCACAGACCTTCGGGCAGACGGTTTTCCCTTTCCTGCAAAGCGATCCGGTGCTGCACGCAATGCGTACGCCCGGACGCGGGGTCTACCTCGGCGCACTGCGCGCGGAACTGGCACAGCCGGTCGCCGAGGAGCTGAGCTCGGGCCACCGCGAGTGGGCCCAGCGTCATCTGGAGCGCGGGACGCTGTGGATCTGGGCGGCCGACGGTGAGCCGGTGAGCATGGTCGGCTACCACTCGGCGCTCACCGGCCACGTCACCGGGCGGATACTTGCCGAAGGCAACCACGCCTGTCTGTACACGGACCTGGCCAACCCGACCGCCAACAAGATCTACCATCTGGCCGGCTATCGCCCGGTCGCCGTCCAGGATCCCAGGAGCGGCTATGTCTTCGCTTGAGCCGGTTCGGCATGTTGTGCTGCTCGAGGAGTTGGATGCCGGCGGCGTACGGGTGGAGACGCTGGGTGGCGCGACCGCGGTGGCGCGGGAACCGCGGGGGATTCGGCTCGGTGCTGTTGCGGCCGATCAGGTGCACAACCTGGTGACGGCGTTGCTGGATGCGGCGCCGGAGTCGTCCGCGGTCGAGGGTGAGGGCGAGGTCGCCGGGGCCTTCGCCGCGGCGTGGGCCGTTGCGGTCGGCAAGCGAGTGGAGGAGCGCGGCGGCGTCCGCCTGTATCGCCTTGGTGGGTTGAAGGTGCCGGACACGCCGGGGAGGGCGCGCCTCGCCGAGCCGAGCGAGGCGGAGTTGTGTACGGACTGGCTGACCGCGATGGCCCGCGAAGAGGATGCGCAACGCGGCTGGACCATGACCCGCCCGCTGACTCGCGTCCAGGGCATGATCGCCGAGCGCCGCCTGTGGGTGTTCGAGGACGATGCCGGACCGGTGGCGCTGGCCGGGCATCGCCAACCGCGTGCAGGCGTCGTACGGCTCGGACCGATCTACACGCCGCCGTACCTCAGACGACGTGGGTACGGTGCTGCGCTGACCGCTCAGGTGGCCCAGCACCTGCAGCCGGCCGAGATCTGCCTACGGACAGATCTCGGCAACCCGCATTCGCATCGTGTCTATCAGCAGGTCGGCTTCGAGGCGCTCGCCGATCTGCGGAGGTTTCAGCTGATCTCGAGCGTCTGACCGGGCGTCAGGCCGTGGTACGGGCGCTCGTCGGTGTTGAGGAACCGCTGGAACATGCTCAGGCCGATCGGGCTGAGCAAAGCGTCGTGGATGCCGACCAGCTGCTCCGCCTTGATGGCGCGCGCGTACTCCACGGCCGGCGGCAGGGCGAACCACGGGCCGGAGATCGGCACCAGGTTGGTGTGGACGGCCCGGTCGGGCTGCGTGAACGAGTCGCCCGGGTGGTACACGGCGTCGTCGATCAGGAAGCCGATGTTCTCGCACGGCACGCCCCACTCGGGCAGGATCACCGCGTGGTCTTTGCCGTACGCACTCACCGAGAACCCGGCCGCGTCGAACGACTGCCCGCCCTCGACCACGTGCACCCGGTCGCCGAGCGCGGTCAGCTGCGCGGCCACGCCGGCGTTCGTGTAGACGGGGGCGTCGAGCGCGGCCACCCGATCGACGTCCAGGTGATCCTGGTGCTCGTGCGTGACGAGGATCGCGTCGGCCTTCTCGAACGCCGCGTCCTCACTGAACGATCCCGGGTCGACGAGCAGGACCTTGCCGTCCTTCTCCACCCGGACACAGGCATGTGCGAACTTCGTGAGCTTCAACTCAGTCTCCTAGCGCATCTCTCATCGGAACGAGCTTGGCGTTCGTCTCGGCCAGTTCGGCGTCCGGGTCGGACCCCGCGACGATGCCGGCGCCGGCGAACAGCCGCATCCGGCGGGCGTCGTCCGGGTCGGCCTGGCCGCAGCGCAGCGCGATGCACCACTCGCCGTCGCCGGTGGCGTCCATCCAGCCGACCGGTCCGCTGAACCGGCCGCGCTGCATGCCCTCGATCTCACCGATCAGGTCCCGCGCGACCGGCGTCGGCGTACCACAGATGGCCGCCGACGGGTGCAGCGCGGCGGCCAGCCCGAGGGCGGAGGCGCCGTTGTTCGCCACACCGGCGACGTCGGTGGCCAGGTGCATCACGTTCGGCAGGTGCAGGACGAACGGCGTCTCGGGCACGTTCATCGACTTGCAGTGCGGCTCGAGGGCATCGGCGACCGAGCGGACCGCGTACTCGTGCTCCTCTAGATCCTTGCTCGACCGGGCCAGTGACGCGGCCAGCGCCAGGTCGTGCGCGTCGTCGCCGGTCCGCCGGATCGTGCCGGCCAGCACCCGGGACGTGATCAGGCCCTTCTCGCGCCGGACGAGCAGCTCGGGCGTGGCGCCGATCAGGCCGTCGACGGAGAACGTCCAGCAGTTCGGGTACGCGGTCGCGAGCCGGTGCAGCGGCCAGCGCAGGTCGATCGGCTGCTCGGCGATCGCGATCAGGTCGCGGGCCAGTACGACCTTGTCGAGGTTGCCCGCGGTGATCCGGCGGACCGCGTCGGCGACGATGCTCGACCAGGCGGTCCCGGTCCGGGCGCCGTCCGCGAACGTCACGTCGTACACCGGGGACGGCTCGTGCACCTCGAGG
>DASSDE010000424.1:0-2741 GCA_035697365.1 Kribbella sp.
CTGTGAGCTGATTCATTGGTGACCACAGGTTTTGCACCTGTACAGTTCTGGCGTGAGTGAACCTGTGATCCTGGCGGACGTGGTCCGTAGCGACTTCGTCGAAGGCCACCACCGTGGGTCTGTCGTGGTGACCAATCCCGACGGCTCCGTCGACTGGTCGGTCGGTGTCGTGGACGAGCCGATGTTCCCCCGCTCCTCGAACAAGCCCATGCAGGCGCTGGCGATGGTCCGCAACGGCCTTCCGCTCACCGGCGAGCTGCTCGCGCTCGCGGGTGCCTCGCACTCGGGCGAGCAGTTCCACCTGGACGGCGTGCAGGCGATCCTCAGGAAGGCCGGGCTCGACGAGTCGGCACTGCGGACGCCGCCGGCGTACCCGTCGTCCGAGGCGGACCGGGACGCGTGGGTACGGGCCGGCCGGACGCCGGAACGCCTCGCGATGAACTGCTCCGGCAAGCACGCCGCGATGATCCTGACCAGCACGCTGAACGGCTGGCCGATCCATGATCCGGCCACCGAGAACGACCCGCACGCGCGCTGGGGCCGCGACGACTACCGGTCGCCGAACCATCCGCTGCAGCAGGCGATCCGGACCGCGATCGAGGACTCGGCCGGCGAGAAGGTGTCGTACGTCGCCGTGGACGGCTGCGGTGCGCCGATCTTCGCGCTCAGCCTGGCCGGTCTCGCGCGGTCGTTCGGGCTCTTCGCGGCCTCGGCGCCCGACACAGACGAGGGCCGGATCGTGCAGGCGTACCGCCAGTTCCCGCAGTATGCGAGCGGCAGCAAGCGCGACGAGACCGAGCTGATGCGCGGGGTCGACGGCCTGTTCTGCAAGGTCGGCGCCGAGGGTGTGTACGCCGTGGGGCTGGCCGACGGTCGCGGGATCGCGGTGAAGATCGAGGACGGCGACGGCGCGAAGCGGGCCCGTCAGGTGGTGACGGCCGCAACGCTGCGGCGCCTCGGTGTCGACGAACCGGTGATCCGGCAGCACCTCGACTCGGGTGTCGTCCTGGGCGGTGGCGTCAAGGTCGGCGCGATCCGCCCGAGTGCAGTCTTCGACTGACCTCTCCGGGAGGCGCTCCAGATACTCCCGCTGCTGTACGTGGGCGACACCGCGTCTTCCTATGGTGGACAGATGGATCAGGCGATCGTTGTCGGGGCGGGGATCGGTGGAATGGCGGCCGCTGCGGCGTTGGGGCGGGCCGGCTGGCGGGTCCGGGTGCTGGAGAGTGCGCCGGAGGCTCGAGAGATCGGTGCCGGGCTGGCCGTGACCGTGAACGGGTCGCGCGCGGCGGAGGTGATCGGCGCCGCGGAGCGGATCCGCCGGAACGGGTACGAGCTCCGCTCCGCCGGCACTCGCCGGTGGGACGGAAAATGGTTGCTCAAGGCCCCTGATGCAACGGGTACCGAGCTGATCGGGATCCATCGGCGCAGGCTGCACGAGGCGCTGGCCGCCGTGCAGGATGCCGACGTACTGACAGGTGCACGAGTGACGACGGTGGATCCCGGTACGCCGGGTGGTGAGCGCGCGCGTGTGACGTGGGAGTCGGCGGACGGGGAGCACAGCGCGCAGGCCGATCTGGTGATCGCCGCAGACGGTCTCCGCAGTGTGACGCGGAGTGTGCTGTTCGGCAATGCCTTGAAATACAGCGGTTTCAGCTGCTGGCGGGCTGCGACGCCGGACAAGACGCTCGACAACCGGTTCGCGATGACGTGGGGGCCGAACGCGGAGTTCGGGGCGTTGCGGATCAGCGCGGACGAGATCTACTGGTACGGGTACGTCGCGATGCCGAGCGGCCGCCCGATCGAGGACGACGTACGGGCGGTCCGCGCGTACTTCGCCGACTGGGCTCCGGACGTACGGGCCTTGATCGAGGCGACCGACGAGGTGATCCGGCATGACGTGTGGGTGCTGGACCGGCCGCTGCCGCGGTACACGAGCGGACGGGTCGTGCTGATCGGGGACGCGGCGCACCCGATGCTGCCGACGCTCGGGCAGGGCGCGAACTCGGCGCTCGAGGACGCGGTCTCGACCGGGTTGCTGATCCGCGCGGGGGACGACCTGGCGACGAGCCTGCGCGAGTACGAGAAGCAGCGGTACCGGCGTACTCAGAAACTCGTCAACCGGTCGGAGTGGATGGCCCGCACCGGTTCGCACCTGGGGCCGCGTGGTCAATGGCTGCGGAACACGATGCTGCGGCTCACCCCACCACAGGCAGCGTTGCGCAACGGGACACGAATCTTCCAGTGGACGCCACCAGGTTCATTTGGCTCGGAGCCGGTCGACGGCCGGTGATGCGTACGGGAGCGGGGCAGTGGGGGCGGGCAGGTCGTACCCGGCGTACAGGCGGCGGCGGACGGCCTCCAGCGGGAAGGTCTCGCGGTAGATCGCGAGCTTCACGGTCACACCTTCCAATGTTGCTCTGAGCAACATCTCCTCCACCGCCGGGTCGTCCGCGCCGCGGGCCACGAAGACCTCGCGGATCGCATCCTCGACCAGTGACAGCCGGGCTGACTTGGCGTCCTCCACGCGGGCGAACACGTCGTGGGTGCCCGGCTGCATCATCAGGCTGATCGCCAGCCGCTGGATCGGCAGCGTGGTCGCGGCCGCCAGCAGGGAGCCGTCGATGATGCCGGCCAGGCGTTCATCAGGAGTTCCCGGGATGGACAAGATGCCGGCGATGCCGTCCAGCCATCGGTCCAGCAACTCGGCGGCCAGGTGCTCCTTGGTGGCGAAGTAGTAC
>DASSDE010000425.1:0-3017 GCA_035697365.1 Kribbella sp.
CTTCAAATAGGGACGGAGCCGCCAGAGATTACGGCTACGTTCTGGGGCACGGGTGGAAGGGGCAGCGATCGACGGCGCATGGGCACGGTGCTCTGAGGGCATCTGGACGGGCGCACTTCCCATCTACTTCGGTTCAGAAAAGGGTTTGGCGACCTGAAAACGGCGCACTTTCCAGTATCGCTCAACAGGTAAGCGCTTGTCCTGCCCATTCCATTCCCTACTGATGAATCGCAATAGGCCGCCGCGGCTGCACGCGGAAGAGGGCCTGTTATTCATCACGGATCGCTATCAGTCCCGGGTGAACGATCGCGCCCTTTCGGGCACTTCACGGAGTCCGCGGAGCGGGGAGAGCACTGCGACGAGCAGGCCGGCGAGCATTCCGGCGGTAGGGACCAGGAGCGTCGGGCGGATACCTATCGCCGTCGCGACGACGCCGGACAGACCTGCGCCGACGGTCTGGCCGCCGATGACCAGGGTGCGCCAGGAGGAGATCACCTGACCGAGGAGATGCGGCGGTGCGAGCGACTGACGCAGGGTGCGTTGCGGAACCCCGAACAGCGACATGCCAAGGCCGGCGAACACCTGCCCAAGAAGGATCACTGGTGTTATCCCGGTGAACAGAGCGACACCGCTCAGTGACGCTAGGAATACGCCGGACAGGTAGGAGCGCCCGAGACCGACCCGGTCGCACCAGGCGGTCGCGACGAAGGTCCCAGCGACGGCCGCGGCGCCGAACGTGGTGAGAGTGAGTCCGACGAATCCCGCTGACCTGTTCAGCTCACGTACCAGGTAGAGAACGGTCAAGGGTCCGCCCATTGCACCTGCCATGGCTGCGACCCCCGCCGAAAGGACGAGCGGCCTGAGCATCTCGTGACCGAAAAGCACTCGGAGCCCCGCAGACAGCCGTACCTCGGACCGCGGTCGTGGTGGTGGCCGACTGGGTTCACGGATGAGGTACGCCGTCACCGTGGACACGACGTACGACGCAGCGTCGACAACGATTGCGAAGGGTGCCGTCAGCACCTGAACCAGGAGACCGGCTGCCGAGGGTCCGAGTGTCGACGCGAGGTTGTAGTTCAGCAGGGCGGCGCTGTTGGCTCGCAGCAGGTCTTCACGTGGTACCAGGGCCGGGAGCATCGTCTGGGAGGCGGTATCCGAGAGCAGAGTAAGGACTCCGGTCAGCACGGCGACGGCGTAGAGCTGCTCGATCCGCAGCCATCCCAGTGCGGCGGCTACGGGCACGGAGCCGAGGAGTACGAGCCGTCCGAGGTCCGTCCAGATCAGTACGCGCCGTAGCGACCACCTGTCGACCCAGACGCCGGCCAGTAGCCCGAACACGAGGTGCGGGGCGATCGACAGCGCGGACAGGGCGCCCATCTGGACGGCTGACGCCTGCAGGGTCACCACAGCGACCAACGGCAGCGCGACAGTGGTGACGGCACTACCCGACGCCGACACCAGCTGCCCGATCCAGAGCTTGCGGAACTCACCTCTCACGACCCACGCCATGTCAGCGAACCTGTCACTGTGCAGAGCCGCTCGGCTACGGCTGTTCGCCCGGAGCAGAGCGAGTTCACTCCACGCGAAACACGGGCCCTCGTGCGGTGAAGGGCAGTGATGCGCCGCGGGGGATCAGCCAGGCGTGCTCCCGGCGTACCCGGACCACGTCGCACTGTCCGTCGGTGATGAGCAGGATCGGGCCGTGCGTCGGGAAGTCGTCCGCCCGCTCCAGCAGATCCACACCCGGCTGCAGGATCGTCCCGCCACGACCGTGCACCTTCACCCGCCCCGCGATGTCGTCCACCGGTACGTAACCGGCGTCGTACGCCGCGGCGTCGCAGTACGCGACCCGCGCAGCAGGTACGTCACGGGCGCGGGAGTACGAGGCGATCGCCCCGAGCGCCTTACCGAGCAGCTCGCGGTCCATCGACCCGGACGTGTCCAGCACCACGCCGTACGTCGGGAGCCGCTCCAGCTCGACCGGGCGGATCCAGCCTGGGCGGGGTATGTCAGGCGTACCGGACTGGCGGCGAGAGGCGCGGGCGTAGGTACGGGTCTTCTCAATGGCCGGTACGTGTTCCTCGAACCAGCGGGCGAGTTGGGCGTCCCAGGCGAGTGGCGGGTGGTCCAGTGCGCGGATCTCCTCGACCAGGCCGGCAGGGAGCGTGCCGCGGGAGGAGTCGTGGTACGCGAGCCCGGTGTTCAACGCGCGGCGGTAGATGTCGTCCAGCCCAGCTGCTCGCGCGGCCTCACCGGCGTGCGGCAGCGGGTGACCGAGTACATCACCGAGTCCTACGCCGCGCAGCGTCGCCAGCTTGCGGTAGCGGCGCAGGTCGGTGGTGATCCGGTCGTACACCTCCTCCGCCGACATGCCCTTGAGCGCCGGGTCGTGCAGCGCGCCGTCCGGCATGGTGCCGACACCCATCTCCAGCAGCCAGCCGTTGATCACAAGGTCCGCCGCGACGTTCCACAGGTACGGATCTCTGCCGCCGACCCGTTCGCCGTGGCGGAGTGCGGCGTGCAGCATCTCGTGCGCCATCACGAACCGCCACTCGTTCACCGACAGGACGGTCAGCGGGTTCACGTAGATCTCGCCGGCGGCAGCGTTCACCGCCGCGACGTGGATGTCCCAGCCGCGGGCGAGTTCTGCGTCGGCGACGATCCGCATGGTCGACGCGATCGCTCCGAGCAGCGGGTACGACGAGACGAACCAGCCGAGCGCCAAGTCCCAGTCGTCGCGTCCCCTGGTGCTCAGCGATGAACGGGCGCCCCCCGCGATCTCGACGGCCGCTGCGGCCGCCGCGGACAGCCCTGCGGCGAACAGCTCTCCCCACTCCGGCGGCTTGCCCCAGCCGTTCCAACGGGTCGCTTCGAAGTCGGGGGAGTGACCTGCCACGCCGAGACGCTCGGACTCCGGGGGTACTCCCTCACGCCGCCACAACCACGCCAGTGCGTCCTCGTCCATGCCCGGGAAGGAGGTCGGCAGCTCCACGACCGACATACCCAGTTTGAGCGAG
>DASSDE010000426.1:0-2092 GCA_035697365.1 Kribbella sp.
CGCGATCCCGCGGAACGCGCTCTTCGGTACGACGCTGCCGCGGATCCCGGGCCACGAGATCGCCGGCGTCGTGGACGCGGTCGGTGCGGGCGTCACGGTCTGGGAGACCGGACAGCGGGTCGGCGTCGGCTGGTCGGGCGGCGTCGACTTCACCTGCGAGTTCTGCCGGAGAGGTGATTTCACGAACTGCGTGAGCCGCACGATCGTCGGTACCTCCTACGACGGCGGGTACGCCGAATACCTGGTGGTGCCGCAGGACGCCGTGGCGCGGATCCCGGACGCGCTGAGCTTCGAGGACGCGGCGCCGTTGATGTGCGGCGGGATCACCGCGTTCAACGCGCTGCGGCACGCGCACGCCGGGCCGGGGGACACAGTCGCGGTGCAGGGCGTCGGCGGGGTCGGTCACCTGGCGATCCAGTTCGCCGACAAGATGGGCTTCCGGACCGTGGCGATCAACCGCGGGCGGGGCAAGGAGAAGCTCGCGCGGCAGCTCGGGGCGGACGAGTACATCGACAGCACCGAGGGCGATGCCGGCGAGGCGCTGCGGGCGCTCGGTGGCGCCGCCGCGATTCTCGCGACCGTGTCCCGCGCCGACCTGCAGAGCGACCTGGTCAAGGGCCTCCGCCCGAACGGTCAGCTGATCGTTCTCGAGGGCGGCGACCCGATCGAGGTCACCGGGCACGTGCTGTCCGACGGCCGGCTCTCGGTCTCCGGCTGGTACTCCGGGGTGGCGCAGGACTCCGAGGAGACGCTGAACTTCGCCGTTCTGAAGAACATCCGGCCGATCATCGAGACCTACCCGCTCGAGCAGGCCGAGGAAGCCTGGCAACACCAGCCAAAGGCGAACCTCCGGATCGTGCTGCAGACGAAAGCCGACTAGGGCTGCGACACAGCACGAGGGCAGGTGAATCCCTCAGTGTTGCCAGTTGCCGATGCCGTTCCAGAGCTTGTCGAGGTGGTGTTGGACCCAGGAGACAGGTTCGCCGCCTTCTGGCCCGACCTTTGTTGCCCGGGTGGCCACTCGTTCCATCAGGGCGAGGCCGCCTTGGTGGTGCAGTTGGCGACCGATCTCCAGGATTTCGTGGCGCTCCCGGAAGAAGTCCTCGTTCTGGTGGGCGTCGATGTAGTGGATGTCCCAGAGGAGCCGCGATCGATCTTGACCCAGCTCCATGACATGCATCGGGAAACGTTCCAGCAGTTCGCCGAGGCGACGGGCTGCCCGTTCCTCGTCGTCGGGGAGTGGTTGCTCATCAGCGGCTGCGCCCAGGCGTTCGTGCCGGTACGTCTCGGGATCCAGCACCCGCGACCGGAGCTTTTCCTCGGCCGACAGTTCATCGAGTCGCTGCAGCTTCGTGAACGTGTCCAGAGTCTGCCCACCGTCGCAGTCGCGACCGCTGCTGTGACAGGCGTACAGGGTGCCACCGGAGTGGATGGTGTTGAACCCGCCGTGGGCCGGTATGACTTTCCCGCAAATGAAGCACGGGAAGACGCCCGTCGGGCCCTCGTCGCCAGGGGTTGCGTCGGCGGACGGAAGGGTCGCCTCGGCGGATGGATGGGTCGCGCCGGCGGATGGCTCACCGGAACGGCGGCCGCGCAGACGGCTGAAAAGAGATCGTCTCTTCTCCATGATTCGGAGACTAGCAACCCAAGAGATCATCGGGCCGGGCTCCGGATACCGGCTGGTTGCCAGGACCCGCCCGCAACCACCTCACACAGTTGCGGACGGGCCCTGCCCGTGGTCATCAGGGAAGTTGACCACCACGGGAAGCATGCGTCGGGAGGTGGCTGTCAGTCCAGGTCGGCGAGCGCCTGGCGGGCGGCCTCGAGCTCGGCCTCCAGGGCAGCCACCTTCGCGGCCTGCTGCGCGCGGGCCTCCTCGATGACCTCGTCGATCGGGGTCGACAGGTCCTCGTGCAGCTCCTTGGCGGCGCGGGAGACCGCGGCAGCGGCCACGGCCAGGTCGCGCGCGAGGTACGTCGTGCCCTGCTTGAGCTCGGCGCGCCACTCTCCGTCCGCCGTCCCGGTGACGGTCAGCGTGAGCTCGATGGTCTTGGCCTTCTTGCCGGCCGCCTTCTTCGCCGGGGCCTTCTTC
>DASSDE010000427.1:0-2460 GCA_035697365.1 Kribbella sp.
TGGAGCAACGGCGACACCGCCAAGCAGGTCTGGTTCCACACCGCCGACGGGCTCCGCAAGGGCTGGCTGACGTACACCAACTCCGGCGGCATGAACATCTACAGCCACGTCGTCGACGCCCAGACCGGTGCCACCCTCTACCGCAAGGACCTGGTCAGCGAGGGCAACGGCGACGCGCTGGTCCAGGACAACTACCCGGGCGCGGCCAAGGGCGGCACCCAGCGGGTCGAGAACCTGATCTACAACAAGTGGCTGCCGAAGAACGCGAAGACCCTCCTCGACGGTACGTCGGTCGCGGCCTGGGCCGACGTCAACGACGACAACCAGCCGAACAACGGTGAGACGGTCAAGGTGCCCGGCACCAAGACCGGCGCCGAGTACAAGCTGACCAGCTTCCAGAACTCGTCGTCGTTCTGCTCGGCCTCGTTCATCTGCACCTGGGACCCGGCGAAGCCGGACTCCTGGAAGACGAACATGAACCAGGACGTCACCAACGCGTTCTACCTGGCCAGCAACTACCACGACTGGCTGGCGAAGCCGCCGATCGCGTTCACCCCGGCGGCGGGCTCGTTCGACGCCGCGGGCGGCGACCCGGTGCACCTGAATGCGCTGGACGGCGCGGCCACCGGCGCGAACGGCGGCCCGGACGCCAACCACATCGACAACGCGAACATGTCGACCCCGCCGGACGGCACCCCGCCGACCATGCAGATGTACCTGTGGCACGCGCCGGGCGCCACCGACGCGCAGGACGCCTACGTCCCGGCGAGCGGTGCGAACGACGCCAGCATCCTGTACCACGAGTACACCCACGGTCTGTCGAACCGCCTCGTCGTCGACGCGACCGGCAACTCCACGCTGAACAGCATCCAGGCCGGCTCGATGGGCGAGGCCTGGAGCGACTTCTACGCGATGGACTACCTGGTCTCGCACGGTCTGGAGAAGGACACCACCGCTCCGGGTGAGGTCCTCGAGGGCAAGTACGTCGCGGCCGGCGAGCTGTTCCGTACCCAGGCGATCGACTGCCGGGTGCACGCGGTCAGCCCGAACTGCATCCAGCCCGACGGCTCGAAGGGCGGCTACACCTACGGCGACTTCCCGACCATCGGCGGTGCGCCCGAGGTGCACGCGTCCGGTGAGGTCTGGGCGCAGACGCTGTGGGACCTGCGCGAGCGCTTCGGCCGTCCGTACGCGATGAGCATCATCACCCGCGCGATGGAGCTGTCGCCGGCCGACCCGACGATGCTCGACATGCGGAACGCGATCGTCCAGGCCGACCTGGTCGCCAGCGGCGGCAAGAACGCCGACACCATCTGGACCGTCTTCGCCAACCGCGGCATGGGCTGGTACGCCGGTGTCGTCGACGGCGGCGACTCGTTCCCGGCCGAGGACTTCCACAAGCCGCCGACGGGTGCGACCACGACCCTGACCGGCACGGTGACGGACAAGGACACCGGTGCTCCGGTGGCCGGCGCTCTGGTCTACGTCGGTGGCCACTCCTCCGGGTACGCCGGGGACTACGCCGGCACGACCGACGCGAACGGCAACTACGCCATCACCGGTGTCGCACCGGGCAAGTACTCGAAGCTCGTGATGTCCGCGCCGGGGTACGAGCTGCTCGTGCAGCCGGCCACGGTCAAGCCGGGCGCCAAGGCGAACTTCGCGCCCCGTCGCAACTGGGCCGCCTCCTCCGGCGGTGGCACGGTGACCGGCTTCAACGGTCCGGACTTCACGCCGCAGTGCGGCCCGGCCTTCGCGATCGACAACGCCCAGGGCACCGGCTGGGGCAGCACGACCGGTGACGACAACGGCACCCCGACCAACAAGATGATCGAGAAGCACATCGACATCAAGCTGCCGGCGAAGGTCGACGTCAGCGGGTTCAACATCGACCCGTCCAACACCTGTGGTGACCCGGGCAGCTCCTCGACCGGTGGCTACCGGGTGGAGACCTCGGCCGACGGCACCACCTGGGCGGTCGCGGCGTCGGGCACCTTCGACGCCACGAACCGGGGCAAGTACAACCTGGTCGCCCCGACCGGCAACGCGACCGGCGTCCAGTACGTCCGGTTCGTGATGACGAGCCCGCAGGTTCCGGACTTCGCGACGAACTGCCCGGACGGCGCGTTCGGTGGCTGCCAGTTCACCGACATGACCGAACTCCAGGTCTTCGGCACGAAGTAACCCCAGCACCACCCGCGAAGGCCGGCCGAGCACCCGCTCGGCCGGCCTTCCGGCGTTCGACCCACCTATCTCCGCATTCGGGGGACCGTCGCAGAGCGGCCCGACGACCAGGAGGACAGGAGGTGTCGGCCCTGGGGGTAGTGCACCTGAGCGCGAAAGACCGATACGCGTACGGTGTCCCAAGGCGCTCTACCTGTCGAGCTGCCCATCGCTCCCACTCGATCAACACCGCGCGGCCCCGCCCAGCGCTCAACACTGCGCTCGGCTCCGCCCGGC
>DASSDE010000428.1:0-4740 GCA_035697365.1 Kribbella sp.
GCGGCCGCGGTCCGGACCGGCTTCTGCTTCATCCGGAACGCGAGCTGGTCGGCCATCGTGAAGCGGCCGGAGTTGCGCAGGAGTTCGGCGACGAGCAGCAGTGCAACCAGCCAGGCGACCAGGAAGCCGATCGAGTACAGGAAGCCGTCGTACCCGTACAGGGCGATCTGGCCGGAGATCCCGAGGAACGATGCCGCCGACATGTAGTCACCGGCGACGGCGAGGCCGTTCTGCGCGCCGCTGAACGAGCGCCCGCCGGCGTAGTAGTCGGCAGCGGTCTTGTTCTGCCGGGAGGCCCACCAGGTGATGTAGAGCGTCACGGCAACGACCGCGCTGAACAGGGAGATGGTCAGCGCCCGGTTGCCAGGCTCTGTGGCCAGCGGAAGGAGCAGGGGGTTCACCGGCGACGCTCCCTCTTGTACTTGGCGTTCAGGCCGTGCGCCAGCGGGTCGAGCTTCCGGTTCGCGAACCGGCCGTACAGGGCCGCGATCACGAACGTCGACACGAACTGCAGCAGCCCGAAGATCAGTGCGACGTTCACGTGCGAGCCGCCGATCCGGTGGCTCATGAAACCGCGCGCCCAGTTGTTGCAGGCGACGTACGCCAGGTACCACGCCATGAAGGCGATCGTCCACGGTACGACGAAGTTCTTGTAGCGCCGTTTCAGCTCGGTGAAGTCGGCCGCGTCGTGCACCGCCTCGTAGGCGCGGGCATCTCGCTCGCGCACCATCTCCTCGTCCATGAACTCCCCTTCGCTGGACTCGAACAGGTGC
Organism: Kribbella sp.; assembly: GCA_035697365.1. Taxonomy (GTDB): domain Bacteria; phylum Actinomycetota; class Actinomycetes; order Propionibacteriales; family Kribbellaceae; genus Kribbella. The sequence continues at coordinate 774 of DASSDE010000428.1, forward strand.
ACGTTAGCTGCTGGTTGCCCATTTGTGACCTACCGCAACCAAAACGTTCTAAAGGTGCGGTGCCACCGGGCCGCTGAGAGTGCGGCGGTAGTTCGCGAACTCGCTCGGGTGCGCGCGGAAACAGCCCGTCAGGTACGGCATCCGCAGCGGCTCCGGCGGGCGGGCGGTGTGTTCGTAGATCAGCTCGACCTGGTCCAGGACCTGCTCGCGCCGGGTCTCCTTGAGGATCGCGACCGCCGAGTGCGACAGGGCGAGCTGCCGCAGGCCGTTGCGATCCAGGTCCTGCCAGTGCCGGAACCGGGCCTGCTCGATCATCGCGAACAAGTTCGACTGCTCGAGGACCGGCATCGGCTCGAACCGGTCACTGCCGCCGAAACCATCTCCCTGGATCACCTGGAAGATCCGGCGGACCCACGGAACCACGGTGTCGGGGTTGTTCCAGAGCAGGCCGAGGACGCCGTTCGGGCGCAGCACCCGGGCCATCTCCGGCAGCGCGCGCGGGTGGTCGAACCAGTGGAACGCCTGCCCGACGATCACCGCGTCCACCGAGGCGTGCGCGAGCGGGATCGACTCAGCCGCGCCGACCATCGTGTCGACGCCCGTCTGCCGGCGGCAGACCTCGAGCATCTCCGGCGACGGATCGACAGCGATCACGTGATGCCCGAGCGCGGCGGCGACCGCGGCGAGCTTGCCGGTGCCGGCGCCCAGGTCGAGCACCTGCAGGCCGCGGCCCGGGCCCAGGATCCAGCTCAGCGCCTCGACCGGGAACGTCGGCCGGCCCGCGTCGTACGCGGCCGCGACCGCGCCGAAGGACTTGGCACGCGCGTCGGACACGCCGTTGCCGGCAGCAGCGGCAGCAGCGGCGGAGTCCCCGGCCGGCTCATTGGTGGTCATCGGTGTAAATCATGCCGTAGCGCACGGCACGATACCCGTTACTCGCCGAGTTTCTTCTGTTCGATGTGTGCGTTCAGCGCGGCCAGCTCCGGGTGCTGGTCCAGGATCGCGACCAGTTCGGCGCAGCTCAGGTGGGTCGCGTCGAAGTCCTCGATGAGGGCGTCGAGCAGCTTCCAGTCGTCCGCGGTGTCCAACGTCAGCCGGTACTGCGCCGCGTCCGGGGAGGCTGCGCTGTCGGACCACGGCAGGTTCAGCAGGTGGACGTCACCGGACCGGTTCTGGTGCAGGTACGACGTGACGTGCTCGCGGTCGGCCTTGAGCGTCGCCTTCGCGTCCGCGTCGTACAGGCGGGCCGCGGAGAAGATCTCGAAGTCCATGCCCCGGGGGTAGGTGCGCTCGAGGCAGTTGGAGACGTACAGGTCGGGGTCGTCCTCGGTACGCCACCGATCGACGCCCGCGGCAACGATCGCCGGATCGATCAGCGGGCAGTCGGAGGTGACCCGGACGATGCCGTCGAGCCCGTGCTCCCGGGCGGCGCCGGCGAACCGGCTCAGGACGTCGTCCTCGCTGCCACGGAAGACCGGCACGCCCCGCTCGGCGGCCAACTGCACCACCGGGTCGTCGTCGTGGTTCGTGGTGGTGGCGACGATCACCGGCAGGCCGGTGTGCTGCAGCCGGTCCAGGTGGTGCTCCAGATAGGTGCGGCCGGCGACCTTCAGCAGGACCTTGGCGGGCAGCCGCGTACTGGTCACCCGTACCTGCGTGACGATGCCGACCTTCGGGCCAATCTTCAGCTGTTCCATCGGAACATCTCCCGGATCTCTGCGGGTCCGGCGACGTGGTCGACGCCCAGTTCGGTGTCGGTGAACTCGCGCGCGACCGCCGCCGGGACGTACGGCTGGTCCATCTCCGGCCACAGCCGCTTGATCCGCGCCTGACCGCCGAACGACGGGTGCTCGTTCTCCAGCACCATAGGATCACCGTAGACCCCCGCCCCCAGCCCGAGCGAACCGCCGTACAGAACGGCGGAGCTGAGCCGGTTCGACGCGACGCGCTCGTGCTTGCGGAGCTCCCGGAGCTGGTTGACCAGGAACTTGGCGTTCGTGTCCCGCCAGTGCAGCCCGCGGTAGCCGTGCGTGATGACCCGGAACCCGGCGTTCTTGTAGACCTTGCGGATCTCCGGCTTGTTGTACTCGTTCCAGTACAGGCAGACGGTCACCGGGCCGGTCTCGTGGTCCTTGATCGAGGCAACGATCCGGCCGTGGTCGCCGAGCACGTTCTGGCCCTCCCACCCGTGGAACGGGTAGAAGATGGTGCCCTTGGCCCGTTTCGCCGGGACGGCCAGATCGGGGTAGGACTTCAGCAGGTACAGCCAGACCGAGCCGATCACCGAGTAGTTGCGCAGGCCGAGTGCGTGCCCGCGGCGCCGGACGCTGTCCGTCCAGACGAACTTCGGCGTGCCCGGCGCGAAGGCGGTCCCGTGCGCGAACCCGTCGAGGATGTTCCACCCGTGCTGCAGGTAGCCCCAGATCCGCGGCGTCTTCTCGAGGCCGGCGTACGTCGCCATGATGTTGGCGTGCCCGTAGAAGTGATTGGCGTGGTGCATCAGCCAAGCACCTTCCGCACAGCCTTCTTGACCTTCCAGCGGGCGCGCTTGATCCGGCGACGGACGGCGCGGGCCGGGCCGAGGACCTGGTGACCGACCTGGTACGTACGCGAACGGCGCAGGCCGCTGAGCGTGCCCTCGAACAGGATCGCGCGGGCACTGGCGTGCGCGAGCTCGTCGGCGATCCGCGCCACGGTGGTGAGCTGTTCGGCGCTGCCCTGCGGGCGAACGACCTCGTTGCGCCGGAACCTTCGCTCCGGCACCGTGATCCCGGCCATCGACGCGAGTCGGGCGGTCAGCTGGTTCGGATCCGCCGCCGCGGGCCAAGGTTGCCGCAGGCCACTTTCCAGGGAGCGACGCACGAACCGCTCGAGGTGTTCGACGACGTCCAGCTCCTGTGGCTCCCCGAACAGCCGGTACGTCCCACCGTCGAGGATCACGTTGTCCGGCGAACCCGCGCCGCCGGCGCCCAGCCAGGCCACGTACGCCGGAATCGAGCGCCGGAGCTCCGCCTGGTCGTCGCTGCGCAGCGCCGCGAACAGGTGCTCCTCCAGCAGGATGCCCTCGCCCTCCGGCACGGCGTCCTCGGGCAGTACGGCAGGCACCTCGGCGCCGATCACGAAGTACCAGGCGGGGGCCAGCTCGATCGCCATCCCCGCCTCGGCCGCGTCCAGCACCAGCCGGTACGGGTCCATCAGCACCGGTCCCTCGTTGCGCGCGGCAACGGCCCGGGCCGCGACCACGGCCGCGAGCCCCTCGGTCGAGGCGAGCGCGACGTTCGCCTGGATCAGCGACGGGAAGACGGCGTAGGTCTGCGGCACCTGCAGGCCGGCGTCACCGAGCGCGACCCGCAGCGGCTTCAGGCCGGCCGGCGCACGGTCGGCGATGTCTCGGCCCCAGTCCTCGTCACGCGGGAGCGCCGCCGCGATGTCCGGCTGGATCAGGCGCTGGAAACCGAACGCGTTCTCCGCGCCGAGCAGCAGCCGCCCACCCGGCCGCAGCCGCGCGGTCAGCCGGCGCAGCGCCTCCGTCCACGGCAGCGTCGCGGTGTCCGGGCCGACGAGCCGATCGAGCCCGTCGAGCGCGACGATCACGTCGTACGTCTCATCGCCCGACCAACGGTCGAGCGAGCCGCAGAAGACCTGGCTCTTCGCGTCGCCCAGGAGCTCGGCGAGCTCTTCGGCGTCGGGTGCCGAGCGGACGATCAGGTCCACCGACATCGCCGTGTCGGCGGCATGGGTGATCAGCTCGGCGGCGTGCGGGCCGGCGATGAGGGCAGTGTCGTCGGGCTCGAGAGTCGCGGTCACCAGAGCGGTGGCTGCGGGGCCGGCGGCCGCGGGGCGGGCGTCGGCCGGGTGCAGATCCGACCAGTTCAGCATCTCTCCGCCGATCAGATTCGATCGGGTCACATCCGTCACGTTAGCCAACCAGGTTGAGGAGGGTCTCGATCACCCGGTCGACATCACT
>DASSDE010000429.1:0-3469 GCA_035697365.1 Kribbella sp.
GACCACTGCGCCCTTGTCGAACACCACGATCGAGTCGGCCAGTGCGTCGGCCTCCTCCAGGTACTGAGTGGTGAGCAGGACCGTGGTGCCGTCGAGCACCAGGTTGCGGATCGTCTCCCAGACGCCGTTACGAGCGTGCGGATCGAGACCGGTCGTGGGCTCGTCCAGGTACAGGATGCTCGGGTTGCCGACCAGGCTCGAGGCCAGGTCGAGACGGCGGCGCATACCGCCCGAGTACGTCTTCGCGATCCGGTCGCCGGCGTCGGTCAGCTCGAACCGCTCCAGCAGCTCGTCCGCCTTGGCGCGCGACTCCGGCCGGGAGTACCCGAGCAGCCGGCCGATCATGATCAGGTTCCGGCGGCCGGACATGTCCTCGTCGACCGACGCGTACTGCCCGGTCAGCCCGATGATGCTCCGGACCTTCCCGGCTTCCTTGACGACGTCGTAGCCGCCGACCGTCGCGTGCCCGGCGTCCGGCCGGAGCAGCGTGCCGAGAATGCGGACCGCGGTCGTCTTGCCGGCGCCGTTCGGGCCGAGGACCCCCAGAACGGTGCCGGTGGGCACGCTCAGGTCGACGCCGGCAAGCGCGGTCGTACTGCCATATTTCTTGACCAAGCCGACCGCCTCGATGGCGACCTGGTTCGTTGTGGTCATCGGAATCCTCCCAGTGGTCTTACTCAACTGGGACTACCATCCGGCCTGGCCCTGGCATCGGGCTGGCACTCCGCTGACAGGCCGTGTCAGCGCGCTGTCTCAGCCCTTCAGCGGCACGATCTGGTTGGCCAGCAGCGCTTGGTACGCCTCCGGGTTGTACCGGGCCAGGTTCCCGCGCGCCTTCCGCCGGTACTTGAGGATCTGCCGCGTCCCGATCGCCCACAGCACGTACTGGAAGGCCAGCGCGAACTTGAAGTCGTCGATCGCCTGCGGCGCACCGCCCGACGACGCGTCCAGCAGTACGCCGACCATGCCGATGCAGAGCAGTGTCGCGATGAAGCCACCGGTGTTGACCATCCCGTTCGCGGCGCCGAACCGGGTTGTGGGGTTGAACGTCCGCGCGTAGTCGAGCCCGAGCATCGACCCCGGACCGCCCGCTGCCTGCACGACGATCAGCGCCAGCAGCACCGGCATCGGGGCGCGCCCCGGCCACACCAGTACGACGGTCCACATCACCACCGAGCCGCCGATCACCGCCAGCACGATCCAGGACCGGTAGAACGGGAACTTGGCGGCGTACCGCCCGACCAAGGGTCCGTAGCAGAGGCCTGCCAGCACAGGGACAATCAGCATCGCCGCCGCAGTCGTGGGCGCGACCCCCTGTCCCTGGACGAGGAACGGGAAGCCCCAGAGCAGGCCGAACGTACTGCCGGAGAAGCTGGTGGTGAAGTGCGTCCACAGCCCGAGGCGCGTACCCGGCTCTTGCCAGGCGCGGCGCAGGTTCTTCCTGACCTCGCTGAGCGGCTGCTTGGCGCGGCGGAGCGGTTCGTCGTACGGCGTGTTCTTGACGAGGAGGAGTACGAGCAGGCCGGTCACGAGGCTCAGTACGCTCGCGGTCGCGAACGTCGGCGTCCAGCCGAACGCGTGGAACGCTGCAGCCATCGGGACGGTCGACATGATCGCGCCGAGACCGCCGAGCATCCCGGTCGCCTGTGACATCACCGGCTGGCGCAGCGCGGGGAACCAGGACATGACCACGCGCAGCACACTGATGAAGACCAGTGCGTCACCAACGCCCAGCACTGCACGAGCAGCGAGGGCAGCGGGGTACGAGTCGACCATGCTGAACGCGGACTGCGCCACGAACAGCAACCCGGACGCAGCGATCAGGAGGCGCTTGGAGCCATAGCGGTCGAGCAGTACGCCGACGGGGACCTGCATGGCCGCGTACACGGTGAGCTGTACGACAGTGAAGCTGGCCAAGGCCGACGCGGAGATGTGGAAACGCTCCGCGGCCTGCAGACCGGCCACGCTCATCGAGCCACGGTGCAGCACGGTCACGAGGTACGTCAGGACAGCAGTGGCCCACACCGCCCAGGCTCGCCGTCCGCCCAGGGGGTAGAGGAGTTCGGTCACCGGGTGCCCCGCAGATCTGTTGCGGCTTCGGCGATGTGGGTGACGACGAGGTCGCGGAAACGCTTGACGCTGTTGCCGCCGAGGGCCTCGATCATCTCCTGGTGCGCGGCGATCGACTTGTCCATCCGGGCCGGCTGGACCTCGATCCCGGGCACACCCATCCGGACCTGGCGGTCCCGGAGGCTGTTGTAGAGCTTGGCGAGAATTTGGTTGCCTGCGGCATCGACAATCGCCTCGTGGAAGGCCCGGTCGGCCTCCAGGAAGGTCTTCGCGTCGCCGGCCTTGCGGTGCGCGCGCATCTCGTCGACGCGCTCGGTGAGCGCCTCGATCAACTGCTTGCGGCGCGGCCAGACCTTCGCCGCGGCATGCGTCTCGATCAGCTCGCGGGCCTCGAGGACGTCCTCGATCTCCTGCGGCAGCACCGGCAGGACCAGCGCACCCTTCTTCGGGTAGAGCTTGACGAGGCCCGATTCCTCCAGCCGCAGCAGTGCCTCGCGCACAGGCGTCCGGGAGACACCGACCGCGGTCGCCAGCTCACCCTCGGTGAGCAGCTCGCCACCCGGATACGTTCGCTCCAGGATCGCCGACTTCACGTACGCGTACACGCGCTCGGCCGCGGGGATCTTGTCCACCCCCGGCGCCGCCTCGACCACCACCCGCGCGATCTCCGCGGTCTCTTCACCCACTGTCAACGCGTCGCTCGCCGCGTCCCCGGTTGTCACTGCACTCCCACCCATACGACTCGTATACCTGTTGTATCTATCTTACCTGGAGACGTAATCCACTGTCCAAGCGAGATATTCCCCAAGTTATCCACAGGTCGATCCACACTGTGTGGGCAACTGAGGGTGATGCAGGGTTTCCCCTGTGTTGTGGACAAGCCACTCCGCTGGTCGGTGATCCGGCCTAGAGTCTCGGGGTATCGGCCCGGGCCCGTCCGCCCGGACCTTTGCCCTGAGGAGGCCTCGTGTCCCGAACATCCCGTCCTCGCCGGCTGGCCGCCGGTCTCTCAGCAGCCGCGCTCGTCTGCGTGTCACTCGGCGCCACCACCACTGCGAACGCCGCCGATCCCGAGCCCGGTCCCCTGATGAACTACGTGGTCAACACGAAGGCCACTCCCGGTCACGTCCGCAAGACCGAGGACGCTGTGAAGGCTGCCGGCGGCTCGGTGCTGATGTCGTACCGGCAGTTCGGCGTGGTGATCGCACAATCGACCAACCCGGACTTCACAACCGATGTACGCACCGGCCACAACGGCAAAGAGGTGCAGTCGGTCGGCGCCACCCGGACCGCGGCGGTCAGCGAAGGCGCCGGCGGGCTGAACGCGATCTCGGCGACCCCGACGCCTGACCCGCGCGAGGGCGACCAGTGGGACATGGTCCAGATCAAGGCGGACCAG
>DASSDE010000430.1:0-9170 GCA_035697365.1 Kribbella sp.
GCCGCCTTGAACCCGCGGTCCTGCAGGTCGTCGGTCAGCCGGGACGCCTCGCGCTTGGTCCGGCAGAAGATCATCACCCGGCCGCGGTCCTCGGCCTGCAGGATCCGGGCCACCACCTCGGGCTTGTCCAGGTCGTGCGCCCGGTAGACGAACTGGGCCGTGGTCGGCACCATCTCGGTGTCCTCGTGGGACTCCGCGCGGATGTTCAGCGGGTGCCGCATGTGGGTGCGGGCGAGCCCGATCACCGCGGACGGCATAGTTGCCGAGAACAACATGGTCTGGCGCAGCTCGGGCGTCTTGCGGAGGATCCGCTCGACGTCGGGCAGGAAGCCCAGGTCGAGCATCTCGTCGGCCTCGTCGAGGACCAGGACCTTGATGTGGCCGAGGTCGAGGACGCCACGGTTGGCCAGGTCGAGCAGGCGTCCGGGCGTACCCACGACGACGTCGACGCCGGTCTTCAGCGCGTCCAGCTGCGGCTCGTACGCGACCCCGCCGTAGATGGTCAGGATCCGTACGGAGCGCACGGTCGACGCGGTCTGGAGGTCCTTGGCGACCTGGATGGTCAGCTCCCGGGTGGGGGTGACGACCAGGGCCTGCGGCTTGCCGGGCGCGACCAGCTCGGCGTAGTCGGCCTCGCGCGGCGCGATCGTGCGCTGCAGCAACGGGATGCCGAAGCCGAGCGTCTTGCCGGTGCCGGTACGGGCCTGGCCGATCAGATCGGTGCCCATCAGGGCCACCGGGAGGGTCATCTCCTGGATCGGGAAGGGTTCGACGATGTTGACGCTGTCGAGCGCGTCACAGATCTCGGGGAGCACCCCGAGCTCTCGGAAGGTGGTCAGGCTGATCGCCTCTCACATGCTTGTGCGGACAGATGCTCAGTGGCCGGGCGCCTGGGGCCGAAAGCCCCGATCGTGAGGCGCGGGGACACTGTGCAAGCACCTCGCACCAGCTTGCCCATCTGGGCGCGTCACCGGCGAATCGCTCACCAGTGTAACCGCAGCAGCTGTCAACGCCGCTTCGTGTGGCATGCGCCACGGTTCCGCGCGTTCGGCAGGGTGCCGGGCACCCCTCCCAGCCCGCTTTCTCTTCGGTGCATTTCCACTCCCTGCCGGGCGTAGCCCGATAGGGTGCCGGGCATGGAGCAGACGGCCTTTGATGATCCCGCCTACCGGGCCGCGGCGGTGGATCTGCTGGGTGTGCTCGCGTACGGCGAGCTGACCGCGTTCGAGCGGATGGCGGAGGACGCCAAGCTGGCGCCGACGCTGAACGACAAGGCGGAGCTGGCGGCGCTGGCGACCACCGAGTTCGGGCATTTCCGGCAGCTCCGGGACCGCCTGGTGCAGCTCGGGGTGGACCCGATGGACGCGATGGAGCCGTTCGTCACGCCGCTGGACGCGTTCCACGACCACACCGCTCCGTCCGACTGGCTCGAGGGCCTGGTCAAGGCGTACGTCGGGGACGGCCTGGCGAACGACTTCTACCGGGAGATCGCGTCGTTCGTGGACGCGGAGACCCGGGCGCTCGTACTGGAGGTGTTCGCGGACTCCGGGCAGGCGGAGTTCGTGGTGGACCGGGTCCGGGCCGCGATCGACGAAGACCCGAAGGTCGGTGGCCGGCTCGCGCTGTGGGGCCGCCGCCTGGTCGGCGAGGCGCTCAGCCAGGCGCAGCGCATCGCCGCCGACCGCGACTCGCTGGCCGCGCTGCTCGCCGGCAGCGTCGACCGTCCCGGCCTGGACCTGGCCGCGATCGGCCGGATGTTCACCCGTCTCACCGAGGCCCACACCGCCCGCATGACCGCCCTCGGCCTACAAGCCTGACCCTCCCCATTTGCCTGGCAGACCCACCAAGTCTCGGGTTACCCACCGGGGTGCACGGTGTAGAACCCCGCATTTGCTGGGTGTGCCAGGGAAATCCGTGGGTCTGCCAGGGAAATGGCAACGGCCGCCTGTCCCGGGGTGGGGTGGCGGCCGTTTGGTTGTGCCTCGGGTCAGGCGGCTCTTGTCTTGTTGTTGTTCCGGGAGGCGATGATTGCGACGACGATCGCGGCGCAGATGATCTGGATCAGGTACTGGATCCAGTCCGGGCCGGACGTGTCCTTCACACCGAGCAGTTTCGCGATCAGGCCACCGATGAAGGCGCCGATGCCGCCGCCCAGGATGGTCCAGCCGAGGCTGATGTTCTGCTTGCCAGGGAGCACCAGCCGGGCCAGTGGCCCGAAGATGATGCCCGCGATGAGGCTGACGATGATCATCCAGATCCAGTAACCCACGGTTCCTCCTCGAAAGGGGTGGTGGCCTGCGCCTGGTCAGGTGCCCCGTGACAACCAGACCAGTACTGACGCAGGTCTCACCCGCAATCGTGCCCCCTGAGCGCCTCGCTGCAACCCGGACACGCGCGACTGTGTCCGGAATGCGATCAGATCGCGCCGAAGCCGACCTTGCGCGCCGATACCTCGCCGATCTCGACGTACGCGAGCCGATCAGCCGGCACCAGCACCCGGCGGCCCTTGTCGTCGGTCAGCTGGAGCAGACCCGTCTTCCCGCTGAGCGCGTCCGCGACCAGCTGCTGGACCTCTTCCGGGCTCTGGTCGCTCTCCAGAACCAACTCACGATTGGCGTGCTGTACGCCGATCTTGACCTCCACGAAACCCTCCGGGCGCGCTCCGACCGGCGGCTCTCGCCGGTGACGCTTCGAGCCTATCCGCTGCTTGTCTCCGGTCCGCACCCGTCCGCCCAGAGCAGAACCTCGAGCGGCCGCTGCGGGTCAGCCGTCGGTGCGGGGGAAGCCCCGGATGCCTCGCCAGGCAAGGGATGCGACCAGGTCGGCAGCGTCTTCCTGGGGGAGGTCCGGGTTGCCGGAGCCCAGCCAGTACCGCGCGCTGACCTGCGCCATGCCGACCAGGCTGACCGCGAGCACCATCGACTGCTCCTGGTTCAGCCCGGCGTCGGCGCTGATCACCTCGGAGACCGCCTCGGCACAGGCGTGCGTGACCCGGTCGACCCGCTCCCGGACGGCCGGCTCGTTGGTCAGGTCGGACTCGAAGACCAGCCGGAAGGCGCCCTGCGCGTTCGCCACGTAGTCGTAGAAGGCGTGGATGGTCGCCGCGACCCGGAGCTTGTTGTCCTCGGTGGACTTCAGCGCGTCCTGCACGGAGGCGACGATCGCCTCGCAGGAGCTGTCCAGGAGCGCCAGGTACAGCTCCAGTTTGCCGGGGAAGTGCTGGTACAGGACCGGCTTGGAGACTCCGGCCCGGTCCGCGATGTCGTCCATCGCGGCGGCGTGGTAGCCGTTCGCGACGAACACTTCCTGGGCCGCCTCGAGCAGTTGCGCGCGTCGCGCGAGCCGGGGCAGGCGGCTGCCGCGCTTGGGTGCGGTCTCCGGTGGCGTCGACACGTCGGGCTCCTTCGGTGATGCGCTCCGGCGGCTGTCCTCGTCCGCCAGGTCGTCCAACGAATCCTACCCACCGGTCCTCCCGGTCAGTAGCTTCCCCGCCGACCGGCCGGGAATCAGCGGTAGTCGTCGTCCTCCTCGGTCCCTCCGACGGGGCGGCGCTGCTCCTCGACGTCGGCCGGATCCGCCTCGTTCGGGAGCTCGTCGTCCTCGGGCCTGTCGTCCACCACGGTGGACGACTGGCGCTGCTCGAGGACATCCGCCTCAGGCGCGTCGTCCGGCACGTTCTGGTCGCCGGTGTCCTCGTACTCGGTCTCGCTGGTCATGCGGATCGCTCTCCTTCCAGCTGCGAAAGTTACGACGGTAGGGGCTGCGGGTCGTCGTACAGCCCGTCCAGTACGTCGCCGTACTCCTCGATCCTGGCGAGTACGTCGTGCGGCAGGAACCTCAGGTCCGCGGGCGACGCGGCCGACGCCACCTCGTCCCAGTCGATCGGGGTGGAGACCCGTGGTTCGTCGGAGCCCCGGAGCGAGTACGGCGCGAGCGTGGTCTTGGCGCTGGCGTTCTGGCTCCAGTCGATGAACACCTTGCCGGGGCGGAGCGCCTTGGTCATATTGGCGGTGACGTTCTCCGGCAGGGCCTCGGCGAGCTGCTCCGCGAGCTGTTTTGCGAACGCACTGGTGTCTCTGGACGACGCGGGCTCGATCGGTACGTACAGGTGCATGCCCTTGTTCCCGGAGGTCTTCGGCCAGCCCTCCAGGCCGTAATGGCCGAGCAGCTGCCGGAGCGCCAGTGCCACGTCGCAGCACTCCACGATGGTGGCGCCCGGGCCCGGGTCCAGGTCGAACACGATCAGGTCGGCCTGCGGGTTCTTGCCCTGGTCGGACAGCCCGATGCGCCACTGCGGGACGTGCAGCTCGAGCGCGGCCAGGTTCGCCAGCCACACCACGGTCTGTACGTCGTCACACACCACGAAGCTCATCTCGTCCCGGCCCGTGGAGCTGCCGGGAGTAGGCAGCGTCTCCGTACGTACCCACGTCGGCGTGCCGCGTGGAGCGTTCTTCTCGAAGAAGAACGCCGCCTCCGTGCCGTCCGGCCACCGCTTGCGGGTCAGCGGCCGGTCGGACAGATGCGGCAGCAGCAACGCGGCGACCTGGTGGTAGTACTCGATCACCTCGGCCTTGGTGAAGCCGGACTGTGGATACAGCACCTTGCCGAGGTTGGTGAGCTTCATCGTCTGCCCGTCCACCTCGGTCGTCAGCTGCTGCTGCGAACCCGCCATGCCTCCCAGTCTCCATCAACCGGACTGACCACACCTCCGGTCAGGGAAGGTTCGTGCAACTCGCGCTCAGGTACGTGGCCGCGGGCTCGTCACTGTCCACCAGCTTCCCGTCGACCCAGATCTCGCAGCGGAGCGTGCCGGTCTCGTCGCTCTGCGGGGATGCGTGCACGCTGAGGACCTGACTGCTGCCTTTGGTCCGCAGTGGAGCGCTCTGCCACGGGAGCCTCGCCTGGACTGCCTCGGAGCTTTCCCCATGGCCGGTACGGCTGTAGCGGATGTCGGGCGCCGTCGCGCTCCCTGTGACCTTGTAGACCACCTCGTGCTTCTCCTGGCCGGCGATGAGGAGTCGTACGCCGGTGTACCCGAGCAGGACGAGCTGGAAGGCTGGGTACGCGAGGAGCACGGCCGCGAGCACCACGAGGACCGTGTTGCGAGTGGTGTGCTTTCGAGGCTGAGGCGGCTGAGAGCGCTGGTACTGCGTCATGGTCAGCAGTCTTCCGTGCGGCGGGTCCTAACATGGGTTCCGTGGATAGTTACGGGCCAGTAACTGGGGGCGTACCCGTGGAGCTGCAGGAGTGGCCGGGGCGGCGGGTGTCGGTTGCCGGGGTGGAGTTGTTGGTGAGGGACGTGCCTGGCGCTGCGCCGGACCTGCCGCCGGCGTTGTTCGTCCATGGCCTCGGTGGGTCCTCGCTGAACTGGACTGCGCTCGGGCTGCTGCTCAACGACACCATCAGCGGCATCGCACCCGACCTGCCCGGTTTTGGGCGTACGCCGTTGTCCGGTGTCACTGGGATCGCAGAGCAGGCCGCACTGCTGGTTCAGCTCCTGGAGCAGGAGTACGACCAGCCGGTGCACGTATTCGGGAACTCGATGGGTGGGGCGGCGTCGGTTGCGCTGGCCGCCCAGCGTCCCGATCTGGTCGCGTCACTGACCCTCATCTCGCCCGCACTACCGCACCCGCGCGTATCAGCGAGCGCACTGTGGTTCACCGCCCTTGCGACCCCGCGCCTCGGCCCGGCGGTGCTGGAGCGGACGCAGCGGCTGCCGTTCGACCAGCGGTTCGAGGCGTCGTTGGCGATGGTGTTCGGTGACCCGCGGGCCCTCGCCCCTGAGGTACGCGCGGCGTACGAGCAGGAGCTGCACCGGCGTGACACCGACCCGTGGGGCCGGCAGGCGACTGTGGAAGGCGCACGCAGCATCCTGCGCTCGTCGCTGGCCCGTCCGCGCCGCTCGTTGTGGGCGGACGCTGCCACGGTGCAGTGCCCGGTGCTGCTTGTCTACGGCGGCAAGGACCGGCTGGTCGACGCGCGGATCCGTACCAAGGCACACCGCACCTTCCCGAACGCGCACCTGTTGTACCTGCCCCGGTCCGGCCACGTCGCCCAGATGGAACACCCCGAGGTAGTGGCCCGCGCGTTCCGTGAGCTGATGGCCTGATCGAGTCGATTCCGATGTGCGGCTGAGATACGACTGAAGGGCGGGTCGGGTCAACTTGGGCGCGTGATTGGCAGAACCGCCCGAAATCTGTCGTTGGGGATCGCTGTACTGCTGGGGATCGGGTCGCTTCCGGCGACCGCCGAACCTCCGGCCGTGCCGTCAGTCGTTGCTGGAAGCAACAACTGGGACGTGCGACCGCTCGCAGACGGCTACCAACTGACCCTGCACCTGGACGCGCCCGCACCGATGCGCTCGTCCCTTCCGCTGCTGGAGGTGGACGGCAAACCGCTCGGTGTCGCGAAACAGTCCCCCGACCGCCAAACCCTGACCCTGGTCACCACAGACCCAGCTGTTGTCTCAGCGCATGACGTGCAACTGGTGTGGTCCAGTGACCTCGGCAAGGAAGACGGCAAAGGCCGCAACATCACTGCGGCCGGCTCGACCGACGCCGACTGGCTCAAGGCAAGGCGCGGTCCGCTCCTGCCGTCGGACCCCGGCGCGCTGGGCAAGTTTAAGGTCGACACGGCTGAGTACAACCTCGGTGACGAGGCCGTCTACCTGCCCGGCCTTGCGCACCGCTCCGAGCTGCGCGGCAAGGTGTATTCGCCGCGTGGAGCGATCGGTCCGCGACCGCTGGTTGTGTTCCTGCACGGCCGGCACGAGGTCTGCTACGGCGAGCCGAGCGGCATCCGCGCGGACGAGAAGCCGTGGCCGTGCCCACCGGGGACGAAGCCGATCCCCAGCTACCGCGGGTACGACGGCGCGGCGACCGCACTGGCCAGCAACGGCTACCAGGTTGTCTCGATCAGTGCGAATGCCATCAACGCCTGGGACGGTGAGGTGTACGACGCCGGCGCCCAGGCACGCGCCGAACTGGTCCTGGGCCACTTGGCGCTGTGGCGCAAGTGGTCGACGCTCGGCGGCGCCCCGTTCGGTACGCGGTTCATCGGCAAGGTGAACCTGCAGAACGTCGGCCTGATGGGCCACTCCCGTGGTGGTGAGGGTGTCGCACGGGCGGCCGTGCTGAACGCGGACCGCGGCGGTCAGTACGGAATCCGCGCCGTCCTCCCGCTCGCTCCGACGGACTTCGCGCGTTCTACCGTGCCGGGTGTCGCCATGAGCGTCGTACTGCCGTACTGCGATGGTGACGTGTCCGACCTGGAGGGTCAGCAGTTCTACGACGACACCAGGTACTCCGTGGACGGGGACACTGCGCCGCGGTCGACCGTCACGGTGCTAGGCGCCAACCACAACTTCTTCAACACCGAGTGGACGCCTGGTCAGTCCGTCGCCCCGTCGAGCGATGACTGGTTCGATGACGAGCAGGCCTCGCCGTGCGGGGCGAAGTACGCAGGTCGGCTCACGGCGAAGCAGCAGCAGGCGGTGGGCACGGCGTACGTAGCAGGCTTCTTCCGCTTGCAGCTGGGGCACGAGACGCAGTTCCTGTCGCAGTTCGACGGCTCCGACTCGCGGGCCGCGTCGGCTGGTAAGGCCGTCGTACGGGTGACCTCGCAGGCCGCTCACCGGCGGGACCTGGACCACTTCGACAAGCCGCTGCCAACCGGTGCGGTCACTGGGAAAGCAACGGCGACAGTTTGCGCCGGTGTGACGAGTACGGCTGCCAGAGGGGCTGCTCTACCGACCTGCATGGCGACTGACGACTGGGCCAACGCACCGCACTGGACCGCTGCCTGGTTTGCGTCGAAGACACCGACCACGGCGGTCACCAAGCTGAAGTGGACCGGCACTGACGGAGCAGTGCGTATCAAGGTGCCGGCAGGACAGCGTGACGTACGGCGGTTCGCTGCACTCACGTTCCGCGCCGCACCGGACCCCGCTGGTACGCCGAAGACCGACCTGACCGTCCGTGTCGTCGACGGCCACGGACGGGCGGCAGCCGTACCGGTGTCAGCTGTCAGTGACGCACTGGTGCGGATGCCGGGCAGCAACGAGATCGGTCTCCCGAAGAACCTACTGCGGACCGTACGGATCCCAGTGGCGTCGTTGAAGGGCGTGGACCTCCGTGACGTACGCACAGTGGAGTTCCGTACGGACCGGGTCGCCACGGGGTCGGCGTACGTGAGCGATCTGGGGTTCTCGACCCCCGCACTCGGGCTCTCGGCACCTGCGGTCCTGCTGCCGAAGCTGTCCGCGTCGAACGTCACGGTGAAGGAGGGGGACAAGGGCACGCACACCGTGGCCTTCTGGGTACGCATGTCGCGGCCGAGCATCCACCCGGTCAGCGTGTACGTCGAGACGAACGGGGACCTCGGTACGTCGATCGGTGAGGTGTCACGGCGCCTGGTGTTCAAACCAGGGCAGGTGCGCCAGAAGGTGACTGTGCCGATTACTGGGAACGCCCGGGACAGCTACGACCTCCCGTTCAGTCTGGTGCTGTCTGCGCCACACGATGCGCTGCTCAACGAGTCGTTCGGGCACGGCCTGGTCCTTGATGACGACCCGACGCCGACGCTCACCCTCGGGAACGTGAAGACCGTAGAGAAGGCCGCGGTGGTCGATCTGGGCGCGAAGCTGTCGGCGCCGAGCGACAAGTACGTCAGCTTCTCCGGGGTGCTCAAGGACGCTACGGCCGTGATCCGGAAGGACTACGCCGGCATCAACGACGACGGCACCGGCTCGGCGGACCGGTCCGTCGACGGGTATATCGAACCGGGAAAGACCACCGGTCAGCTCCAGGTGAAGATCCTCGACGACAAGGTCAAGGAGCCGGCCGAGACGTTCAGCGCGGTGATCACTCAGCTCGACGGGGCGAACCTGAAGCTCCCCGCGACCGCGACCGTCACAATCACCGACAACGACTGAGACGCAGGTACCGGGATGTGGACTCTGTCGGGGGCGGTTGGCATAGTGCGGGAACATGGAGGAGGGACAGATGGTTGAAAACCGGAGATCCCGTCCAACGTCTTCCTGAGGAGCCGACACGTGTCACTGCCACCGCTGGTCGAACCGGCCGACGAGCTGACGATTGACGAGGTGCGGCGGTATTCGCGGCACCTGATCATCCCCGAGGTCGGGATGGCCGGGCAGAAGCGGCTGAAGA
>DASSDE010000431.1:0-4478 GCA_035697365.1 Kribbella sp.
ACCGCGTACCGATCGTGGCCGTCGACACGCCGTCGGGCGTCGACGTCGACACCGGCGAGGCGCCCGAGCCACACGTCCACGCCGCGCTCACCGTCACGTTCGGCACGCACAAGATCTGCCACCTCGTCGACCCGGCAGCCAGCGCCTGCGGCCCGGTGCACCTCGTCGACATCGGCCTCGACCTTCCACCCGCCGACGTGCAGTCGCTGCAGGCCTCCGACGTACGAGCCCTCTACCCAGTCCCGCACGGAGAGTCCGACAAGTACTCCCGCGGCGTACTCGGGCTGATGGTCGGCTCCACTCAGTACCCGGGCGCGGCTGTGATCGCTACTGCCGGTGCGCTTGCCGGACCGGTTGGCATGGTTCGGTACATCGGGCCGGACGTGGTGGCCGCCGCGGTGCGGGAGGCACATCCGGAGGTGGTCGGGGACGGGCGCCTGCAGGCGTGGACGATCGGGTCCGGCCTCGGTGACGAGCTCGACGTAGCGCGGGTCCGCGAGCTGCTCGACGCCGACGAGCCCGTCGTACTGGATGCCGACGGCTTGAAGGCGCTCGACGACTCCGGTGATCACGTCGCCGTACTGGCTACTCCGCATGCCGGCGAGCTCGCTCGTCTGCTCGGCGTCGACCGGGCGACCGTCGAGGCCGAGCGGTTGAAGCACGCGCGCCTGGCTGCCGAGCGGTTCGACGTGACGGTCTTGCTCAAGGGGGCCACCACCGTGATCGCTCATCCGGACGGCGAGGTCCGGGTGAACTCGAACGCCACCCCGTGGCTTGCGACGGCCGGCGCCGGGGACGTACTGGCCGGTCTCTGCGGCACCCTCCTGGCGGCCGGCCTCTCGACGCTGGACGCAGCCGCCGTCGGCGCCTACCTCCACGCAGCCGCCGCCAACCTCGCCTCAAACCACGGCCCAACCACGGCGACAGCAGTCGCCCACGCCGTCCCCGAGGCCACCCGCCTCCTCCTCAGCTGAACAGGCCGACGCCCTCCCGCTGGTTCGGCGCGCGGTTTGGTGTTGCGGGGTGGGGTGAGGCGGACGTAGGACTGGAGAGGTTGCTGGTGCCTCCGCCGCCTTTGGAGTGTGCTCGTGAAGCGTTTTGTGGGGTTCGTGGTCCTGGGTCTGCTCGCTGTCCTGCCGGCTGTGCCCGCGCAGGCGCAGTCAGCACAGTCAGCAGAGTCGGCGCATCGGTATGTGGCCGATCGGCAGACGAAGATCGACGTGATGGGGGAGTGGGCGCATCCCGACGACGACACGAGTTTCATCGGGCCGTGCGGGGTGTGGCATCAGCAGTACGGCGTGAAGTGTGGCGTGATCATGGTGACCCGCGGTGAAGGCGGCGGCAATGCGGCCGGTACCGAGCTCGGGCCTGACCTCGGGCTCCGCCGGGAGAACGAGGACCGGGTCGCGCACTACCGGTCCGGGACGGTCGACATCTTCAACCTGGACCGGATCGACTTCTTCTACAACCAGAGCGCGCCGCTGACGCAGTACTTCTGGGACGAGCAGGAGACGCTGCGGCGGGTCACCCGGGTGATCCGGGAGACGCAGCCCGAGGTCTACATCGGCTTCACGCCGACCCAGGCGGCGGGGCATGGGAACCACCAGCAGGCCGGCCGGCTGATCTGGGAAGGCGTGCTCGCGGCCGCCGATCCGAACATGTTTCCCGAGCAGCTCAAGGGCCAGCACGCCCTCAGCACCTGGCAGGTGAAGAAGGTCTTCTCCGGTGGCAGCACCGCGGGAACGGGCGGTACGACGACAGCCGCGAACTGCACCACCGGATTCACCCCGAGCGGCGTCGACACGGTCGCGGGCGTCTGGACGGGGTACAACTCGCCGTACAGCTGGCCGGCCGGCAACTCGCAAGGGCAGCCCGCCGGTACGCCGAAGATCTGGCAGCAGGTGTCGGACGAGGGACGTGCGGCTTACCCGACGCAGAGTCGCGTGATGTACAAGGGCGTCTCGGCACCGGCCTGTCCGCGCTTCGGGATGACGGAGTCGTTCGTGCCGTTCCAGCCGAACAGCAGCGCGCAGGCGGGCCGGGACGACGCGATCCTGTTCGGCGCGACCAAGCCTGACCCGGGTGGGCTGCCGCTCGGGACCCTCGAGTACCTGACGTTCTCGCGCCTCTACAACGTCGCCGGCGAACCGTTCCAGGCCACCCTGCACCTGCGCGGCAAGCTTGCTAAAGGCAACGTTCAGCTGACGGTGCCGGCGGGCTGGACGACCGACGGTCCGAAGCAGGTGCGCGGCGGCTCGAGCGCCGATGTCACCTTCACCGTCACGCCGGCCGCCGACGCGACCGCCGACCAGAACGCCAAGATCTCCGCGCTGTACTCGACGAAGCGCGCGACCGGCTACACGGAAAACGTGGTACGGATCGTTTCCGCGGCCGAGGGACGGTTCCGGCGATGGGGGAACTGGCAGGAGTACGACGAGTGGCTGCAGAACACGGCCCCGCAGGCGAACCGCCTTGGCCGCTCGCCGGCGATCCAGTCGATGGGCATCGGCCGGACGATCGACGTACCGGTCGTGGTGCACAACTGGTCGGCCGTGCAGCAGACCGGCGCCGTGTCGCTCGACCTCCCGAGCAATTTCCGTGTCGACGCCGGCACGAAGCCGTACCAGGCCGCGCCCGGTGCGGACGTCACCGTGACCTTCAAGTTGACCAACACCGACACGAGTCTGCCCGCGCAGCAGAACGTGGCGATCCCGATCAGAACCTCCTACGGGGACGGGGGAACGGGGTCGGAGACGCTCACGTTGACGCTCGTTCCGACGACGGTCATTCCGCAGGCGACGCCGGTTGTCGACGGGAAGGCGGAGGCGGGCGAGTACCCAGGGCCGACGCTCGACCTCGGGCGGATCTGGCAGGGCGCGTCGGGTTGCACCGGCGTGGACGACTGCGGTGTTTCGGCAACCGGAGAGGGCAGCACGGCGAAGGTCAGCTGGTCCGACGACGCCCTGTACTTCTTCGTCCACATCCGTGACGACTACCAGTCGTACGCCGTGACGCCGGCTGAATGTGTCGGGCACTGGCAGGCCGACTCGGTGGAGATCCTGCTCGACCCGCGCGGCACCGCGTCGCAGGACCTGAAGGACACCGCGAACACGTTCAAGCTCGGCATCTTCCCGTTCAGCCAGAGCGGCGGTCCGTGCTGGGAACGCGACGCGGACAACCACCAGGGCTACTCGAGCGGTTCGCTCGACACCGGCAACGCGCCCGGCGTCCAGGTCGCGTCGACCGCGCAGTGGGTCGGCAGCAACGAGACCACCGTGCCGCACGCGTACGCAGGAGGCGGGTACGACCTCGAGGTGAAGATCCCGCTCGCCGACCTCCCGGCCGCGGTCGACCCGTCGCGGCTCGGGCTGAACATCACGCCGTACGACAACGACGACACGTCCGCGCCCGGTACGACGACGTTGCGGCACATCGACATGAGTACGCGACTCGGCTGGTCGGCGCTCGGATCCGTGCAGTCCGACCCGTACCGCTGGGGCCTCGCGACCCTGCCCGGGTACACCCCGCCCGCGGACCGTCCAACCACCCCGGCGCCGCCCGACGTCTCGAACCCGAACCTCAACGGAGCCCTGTCGCCGCAAACGATTGCGCAGTCGGCCCGCAACGGCGTACCGATCTCCGGCCGGGTCCCGACCGACGACCTGTTGATCCGGTCCGCCGCCCTGCGCGGCAACGCCGTACAACTCGTCACGTCGTCGAAGGGAACCGGCACCGCCCGCGCGTTCCTGACCTCGGGCGAAATTGCGGCCATCCCGGTGTGGACGACGTCGTGTACGTCGGATCCGGCCCCGGACTACGGGTTCACGCCCTGTGCGATCACCGACGGTGCCACGCCACCGTGGTCACCGGACATGAGCGGCCATCTCGTGAAGCAGGCCAGCCAGCAGGTGACGCGCGGCGTCCAGCACTGGACGATCCCGCTGACCGCCGCCCAACGCCTGCAGCTGAAGGATCACGGCCACCTGTTGGTGTCCTACGAGACGACGAAGAACGAGGTCCAGGCCTTCGACATTCGCATCCGGTAGTCAGCTGCGTCGCGGACCTGCGTACTCGGGTCAGCGTGTCGCGGTGAAGTCCAGTCCGCCGTTCGCGTTGCGCAGGGACAGCGTCGAGCCGTCGATCCGGTAGGCCAGGTCGCCCTTCAAGGCCTTCAAAACAAGGGCTTCCACCGTGGCGGCGTCTCCGGTGCACGCTCGGCGGGTGGTCGCCAGCTCGCCGAAGGTGAGTTGGCCGGCGGACCTCGCAACCGTGCCCTGAAACTCGTTGCAACCGGTCGACCCGGTGACGCGTTCGCCGTTCAGCGTCAGCCAGACCTTCGCGAAGCCGGCCTGGTTCGACGCGGTCGTGCCGGTGACGGCGGTGGTCAGCTTCCACTTGGTGGCGTCGAGGGCCGGCTTCGGGGTGACGGCCTCCTTGTCGATCAGCGAGATCGTCGTGCTGCTCGTGGTGAGCACCAG
>DASSDE010000432.1:0-9149 GCA_035697365.1 Kribbella sp.
CGAACGGTGCGAATCCGGACCACCCCGAGGCGTGGCTGCGGCTCACCCCGAAGTCCCAGCAGATGGTCGAGGCGGCCGCGATCGCGGTGTCGCTGCACGAGACCCGCGAGTGGATCTGGGACCGCCTCGACACGCGGGCGCAGGAACATGTCGCGGAGTGGCTCGGCGGGTTCAACGGCTCGACGACGCACGACAACAACTGGCGCCTGTTCCAGGTGGTCAGCGAACAGTTCCTCGCCTCCGTCGGAGCACCCTTCGAGCAGGGCGACATCGACGCAGGCCTCGACCGCATCGAGGACTGGTACGTCGGCAACGGGTGGTACTCCGACGGCGACGGGCAGAACTTCGACAACTACATCGGCTGGGCGATGCACCTGTACCCGGGCCTGTGGGCGCGGATGGCCGCCGCCACACCGGGTGCCCAGTACGAGGACCGCCTGAAGCTGTACAAGGAGCGGATCAAACTGTTCCTGGAGGACGCGGTGTACCTCGTCGGCAACGACGGCGCACCGATCTACCAGGGCCGTTCGCTCACGTACCGGATGGCGTCCGCCACGCCGTACTGGATGGGCGCGCTGCTCGACTCCACTCCGCTGACGCCGGGCGAGACGCGCCGGCTGTGCTCGGGGATCGCGCGGCATTTCGTACAGCACGGCGTACCGGACGAGCGGGGTGTGCTCACGCTCGGTTGGTACAACACGTTCCTGCCGACCACGCAGCAGTACTCCGGACCTGGCTCGCCGTACTGGGCCTCGAAAGGGTTCGTCGGGCTGATCCTGCCGCCGGAGCACCCGGTCTGGTCGGACCCGGAGGACTCGATCCCGCTCGACGACACGGACCAACTGAAGGCGATGCCGGAGCCGGGCTGGATCGTGCACGCGAGCCGCCACGACCAGGTCGTCCAACTGGTGAACCACGGCACTGACCACGCTCCCGTGAAAGAGCCGGAGGGCGTGGAGCCGGCGGGCGACGCGCACTACAACCGCCTGGCGTACGCGAACCACGCGGGCCCGGACCTGTCCGATCACGAGCCGGGGATCGACAACTTGATCACGCTGGTCTCCCCCGACGGATCGACGAGCGGCCGCGGGCGGATCCGCCGGCTGGGCGTCACCGGTCGTACGGGATCCTCGTGGCACAACGCGTACCTCGGATCCGACGGACCGTGGCGGATCGAGATCACCTCGGTCGTGCACAACGGCTGGGAGCTCCGGTGCGCGCTGGTCGACGGACCGGCCGGTGCGCTGGTCCGCAGCGGCGGCTTCGCGGTCGCCGGCGACTCCTTGCCGGAGGCAATCATCGGAACGGGCAGTGCGTCCGCCCGCAATGCCGACGGTCTGGTGTCCGCGGTCGTCAACCTGTACGGGTACGACGAATGCGGCATCCACCGGGCGCTCGGCGTGAACCCGTTCGGCCCCCACTCGGCGACGCCGTACCTGACCGCTCCGCACAACGGTGAGCCGCTCGTCCTGGTGAACGCCGTCCTCCTGACCCGCGACGCGATCCGGCCGGAGGCGCTTGCCGAGGGCATCGATGTCTCGGTGGACGGTACGACGGTACGGATCGGTCTGCCCGACGGGAGCGCCGAGGTGGTCGAACTAGGTGGTCAGCACTAGATTGACGCAATGAGCACGTACGAGAAACTGTTGCAGGAACAGATCGGTAACGAATTCACGGCGTCACAGCAGTACGTGGCAGTCGCTGTCTGGTACGACGACCAGGATCTGCCGCGGCTGGCCGCGCACTTCTACAAGCAGTCCCTGGAAGAGCGCAACCACGCGATGATGATGGTCCAGTACCTGCTGGACAAGGACATCCGGCCGCAGATCCCGGCCGTCGGCGAGGTCGAGTCCGACTTCAAGTCCGCATCGGACCCGCTGGAGCTCGCGCTGGCGCAGGAGATCACCGTCACCAAGCAGATCGAGACGCTCGCCCGCACAGCGCGCGACGAGAGCGACTACATCGGCGAGCAGTTCATGCAGTGGTTCCTCAAGGAGCAGGTCGAGGAGGTCGCCGCGATGAAGACGCTGGTCAACGTCGCCAAGCGGGCCGGCGACAATCTCTTCCACCTCGAGGATTTCCTGGCCCGCGAGGTGGTCGGCGATGCCGGCGCCGACCCGACCGCCCCGACCGCCGCCGGCGGGGCCGTCTGAGCGGTCCCAGGGCTACCAGCTTCCCCCGCCACCTCCGCCGCCCCCGCCGCCCGAGGACGACGAGGACGAGCTGCTGCTGGAGGAGAAGCCGGACGACGAGCCGCCGCCCGTAGACGGTGAGGGCGGCTCGGCGAACGTGCTGGAGACCGTCGTGGAGATGCTCCCGGCGGTCCAGCCCGAGTCGTAGTACGAACTGGACCCTACGTACCACGTCGGTGCCGCGGTCAGCCGTCCCGTGTCGACGAGCTGCTTGCACACCTGCTGCCAGCGATCCGCGAGGCCGAGCACGATCGCCCACGGCAGATACTTCGAGAAGATGTCCTCGCCGTCCTCGAAGCGCAACTGGTCCGCCTCCGCGGTGCTCAGGTACTGCCGGAACCCGATCACCTGATCGGTCAACGCGCGTCCGAGCGCAGTACGCCGTCCGCGGCGCCGCTCGAGGATCACGTCCAGCAGGGCGTTCCCCATCGCGAGCAGCGGCACGACGACCGCCAGCGTCGGGCCCAGCCAGCTCGGCGCACCGAACTTCACGCAGGACACGATCAGGCCGAACACACCGACGACAGCTGCCAGGAACACGCCGCAGCCGAGCGGCACCCATCCGTAGCCCGAAGACTCGACGACCTGTACGCGTCGCGGCATCCGGACGTACCACTTCTGCTCCTCGGCCTGCTCCCGCACCGAGTCGACCAGGTTGTTGGCCGCCCGGGCCGGCCGGGTGTCGCCCACCGCGGGCCGTACCAGGCGCATCTCCGACCCGGCCTCCTGCTTCGGGAACAGTGCCTTCAGCAACGCCTTCTCGTGCGGCGCCGAAGCAAGCGCGGGCTCGACCAGTACGGCCGTACGTACGTTGCCCTCGCTGTCGATCCGCACCGCTCCGCGGACCGCCAGGTCGACGAGCGTTGCCGCGACCTCGGTGGTGTCGGCCTTGTTGTCGAGCAGTAGTCCACCCTCCGCAGCGGTGATGTCCGGCGGCGCGAAGGCGACCGGAAGCTGCTTGTCACTCAGGTGATCCAGGACCGTCGGCGCCCCCTCGGGCAGCACGGTCCCCGGCGGCACCCGGTCGTACCGCAGATCCCGGCGCCGACGGCCGACGACCTTGCCGGCCACGAACGCACCGATCGTGAGCAGGACGGAAACGATCGCGGCCGGCCAGCTGACGCCGTAGCGCGCCAGGATGCCCGGCGGGTCCACGACGATCGGAGTGTCGTTGCGTACGGCACCGGCGTGCAGACCGGCGACGATCGTCAGCCCTTCGCCGCGGACGATGTCCGACTCCTGCGTGAAGACGGCCTTGCCCGCGCGGATCGTCTTCGTCTCGCAAGGATCCGTCGATCCGGGCGGACCTTCGTTGCAGGCCACCCTGGTAACGCCCTGCGGAGCCGCGACCGTCACCACCAGGTGGTCGATCGGCGCCTCCCAGCTCGAGCCGGTCGCGTCCCAGTACAGCTCGCTGTGGTCCGGGAAGTGCCGCAGCGCCCCGCGCACGTCGTACGTGAGCTTGTACGTCGCGCGTCCGCCGGGGACCGTCTTGTCCGCGGAGCCGATCCTGATCCGCAGGACCTGATCGCGGCGATGGTTCGTTTTCGTCGTACTCGTCTCGAACTCGGCCGACGCGGTCGGGGACGACACATGGATGTTCGAGACGTCGTACTTCTGGTCCTTCGAGCGATCGTCGACGTACGGCTCCCGGATCACCAGGTCCCGGAAGATCCCGTGCGGTTCCCGGCTGACGAAGTCGTAGTCGATCGTTTCCGTGACGTGCAATACACCGTCGTCGGACACGACGTAGTCGATCGCGAGCGACACCACCCGATCGCCGAACTCGGCGGGCGAGGTCGAGACGGCGGACGCGGGTATCGCATACCCGGCCAGCGCCAGAGCGACCGCGAGCATGCTGACAACGACCCCGAGAGCACGACGCATGCCCGCGACACTACCGAGCGTAAGGTTCGCCCCTACCAGCTACCGCCACCACCGCCGCCGCCTCCGCCGCCGGAGGAGCCGCCGCTGAAGCCGGAGGAGCTGCCCCCGCCGCCACCCGAGCTGGACGGGGTGGGCGGCGGGTCGAAGCTGTGCGCGAGCGTTGCGCCGACGGCGCCGGCGGTCCAGCCGGAGGTGTAGTACGACGGGCCTGAGTACCAGTACGGGTCCTGTGGGATCCGGCCCGCGGCGACGAGCTGCTCGCAGACCTTCTGCCACCGGTCGGCGAGGCCGAAGGCGATCGCCCAGGGCAGGTACTTCGAGAAGATGTCCTCGCCCTCCTCGAAGCGCAACTGGTCCGCCTCGGCGGTGGCCAGGTACTTCTTGAAGCCGACCAACTGGTCGGTGACCGCGCGGCCCGCCGGATTCCGTTGCCCACGGCCACGGATCACGATCCAGACGATGATGGCCGCGAGGACGGCGATCACCGGTATCGCAACCACGACCCCGCGGCCCGCGCCGCCGGTCGCCGCACTCGCCACGGTCCCCATCAGACCGGCACCGACGACCCAGATCCCGATGATCCCCATGCACGCGCAGCCGAAGCCGTTCTTGAACACCGACCCGCCGCCGGCCCGCGGCATCCGCTGGTACCACTCGCGTGCCTTCACCTGCTGACGAAGCGCCTTGATCATCGCGTCATGCGCATGCCGCATGGTGTTGTCGCCGACCGCGCCACGCTCGAGTACGACCTCCGAGCCGGGCTGCAGGGACGGGAACAGGCCCGACATCAGCGCCTGTTCGTGGGGCGCGGTCGCCGCGGCCGGGTTCAGCAGCACGGCCTTCTGGGTGCTGCCGTCGTTGTCGATCCGGACGCCGCCGCGGACCGCCAGGTCGATCAGCGTCGCGGCCGTCTCGACCGTGTTCGCCTTCGCGTCGATCAGCAGGCCGCCCTCGGCGACCGGGATCCGCGGCGGCGAGAACGCGACCGGGAGCTGGTCCTCGGTCAGGTCGTCCTTGACCGGCTGGGCCGCGACGCCGTCCGGCGGGAACGTACCCGGCGGCATGCCGGCGTACCGCTGGTCCTTGTTGCCGAACTTCGCGTACAGCGCGGCGACCACGATCGCGGCCGCGCTCACCAGGGCCGCACCGATCACGGACAGCCAGGACAGGCCGTTGCGCTGCAGCCAGTTCGGCGGGTCGACGATGATCGGCGTGTCGTTCTGGACGGCGCCTGCCGTGATCCCGGCGACGATCGTCAACTGCTCGCCCATCTCCAACTGGCTCGCCCCGAACGTCCCCACTCCGCCGGAGACCGAGCTGGACGGGCAGTTGTCGTTCGAGCCGGCGCGGCCGACGAAGCACTCCACCTTTGTCACGCCCTGCGGCACCCTGGCCGTGACGTTGACGTTGTCGATCGTCGCGCTCCAGTCGCTGCCGGTCGCGTCCCAGTACAGCTCGCTGTGGTCGTCGAAGTGCCGCAGCGCGCCGCGTACTTCGTACGTGATCACGTATGTCGCCTCGGTGCCGTCGACCGTGTCGTTCGCGGAGCCGATCTTGATCTGTTCCGCCGAGTAGCGGCCCTTGTTCGACTCCGAGGTGGTCTGGGTGAACTCGTCCGGGGCGTTCGGCGACGACACCTTGATGTTCGAGACGCGGTACTCCTGGTCCTTGGAGTCGTCGTCGCGGTAGGGCTCGCGGGTCACCAGGTCGCGGTAGATGCCGTGCCGGCCACTCTGCGCGAAGTGGTAGTCGATCGTCTCCTTGACCTTCAGCACGCCGTCCGCGGTCACGTCGTAGTCGATGGTGAAGTTCCGTACTGCGTCGCCTTGCTCCGCCGTGGCCGCGCTCGCCGGTACGGCGAAACCGGCCATCGCCAGGACGGCGAACAGCGTGCTGATGACTACCCCGAGTGCCCTACGCATGCCCGCGACCCTATCGATCGGGAGGGTCCGGGGGTCGCCGGGCCGACACGAATCCGCGGGCTGAGGGCTCTTGTGCGAACTGTCGGTTAGGGGAATCGTGGGTGGACCAGGAGGAACGTCATGGCAGACAAGACGAACACTTCCCAAGGCACCGGGGCCGCGCCCGCTGTGGACAGCCCGGCCGCCATCCGCAACGTGGTCCTGGTCGGCCCGTCGGGCGCCGGCAAGACCACCCTTGTCGAGGCCCTGCTGGTGGCCTCCGGGGTCCTGAACAGACCCGGCACCGTCGTCGACGGAACCACTGTGTGTGACTTCGACGACGCCGAGATCCGTCAGCAGCGCTCGGTCGGCCTGTCGCTCGGCTCGCTGCCGCACGACGGCGTGAAGGTCAATCTCATCGACACCCCCGGGTACGCCGACTTCGTCGGTGAACTCCGGGCCGGCCTGCGCGCCGCGGACTGTGCGCTGTTCGTGATCTCCGCGAGCGAAGGCGTCGACGAGCCGACCCGCGCCCTCTGGCAGGAGTGCGACGAGGTCGGGATGCCGCGGGCGGTCGTGATCACCAAACTCGACCACGCCCGGGCCAATTACCAGAACGCGCTCGCGGCGGCGCAGGCGGCATTCGGCGACAAGGTCCTGCCGCTCTACCTGCCCGCCGGTGACGGGCTGATCGGCCTCCTCTCCCAGTCGTACTTCGAGTACTCCGGCGGCAAGCGTTCCACCGCGACCGCCGATCCGTCGTACGGCGACCAGATCGAGGAACTGCGCGGCACGCTGATCGAGGGGATCATCGAGGAGTCCGAGGACGAGTCGCTGATGGAGCGCTACCTCGGCGGCGAGGACATCGATCAGCAGTCGCTGATCGAGGACCTCGAGCACGCCATCGCGCGCGGATCCTTCTTTCCTGTCGTTCCCGTCTGCAGCGCGTCGGGCATTGGGACCTTCGAGCTGCTGGAGGTGATCACCAGCGGCTTCCCGTCGCCGCCCGAGCACACCATCCCGGACGTGTTCACCCCGCACGGGGTCGCCCGCAAGGGCCTCGCCTGCGACCCGGACGGCCCGCTGCTCGCCGAGGTGGTGAAGACGACGTCCGACCCGTACGTCGGCAGGGTCAGCCTGGTCCGGGTGTTCTCCGGCACCATCAGGCCCGACGCGACGGTTCACGTGTCGGGCCATTTCACGTCCTTCTTCGGCGAGCACAACGGGGCGGCCCACGGGCACGAGGACCACGACGAGGACGAGCGGATCGGTACGCTCTCGTTCCCGCTCGGCAAGACGCAGCGCCCAGCCGGGGAGGTGGTCGCCGGTGACATCTGCGCGATCGGCCGACTGACCCGTGCCGAGACCGGTGACACGCTCTCCGGCAAGGCGGACCCGCTGCTGCTGAAGCCGTGGACCATGCCCGAGCCGCTGCTGCCGATCGCGGTCCAGGCCCACGCCAAGACCGACGAGGACAAGCTCGGCGTCGGGCTGCAGCGACTGGCCGCGGAGGATCCGACGCTGCGCATCGAGCAGAACCCCGAGACCCACCAGATCGTGCTCTGGTGCATGGGCGAGGCGCACTCGGACGTCGTACTGGACGCGCTCGCGAACCGGTACGGCGTGACCGTGGACGCGGTCGAGCTCCGGGTGCCGCTGCGGGAGACGTTCGGCGGCAAGGCGAAGGGCCACGGCCGGCATGTGAAGCAGTCCGGCGGGCACGGTCAGTACGCGGTCTGCGACATCGAGGTGGAGCCGCTGCCCGAGGGTGCGGAGTTCGAGTTCGTCGACAAGGTCGTCGGCGGGGCGGTGCCGCGGCAGTTCATCCCGAGTGTCGAGAAGGGCGTGCGGGCCCAGATGGAGAAGGGCGTCTCAGCCGGGTACCCGATGGTGAACATCCGCGTCACGCTGCTCGACGGGAAGGCGCACAGCGTCGACTCGTCGGACATGGCGTTCCAGATGGCCGGCGGGCTGGCGCTGCGCGAAGCCGCGGCGGCGACGAAGGTGAACCTGCTGGAGCCGGTCGATCTGGTCTCGGTTCTCGTACCCGACGAGCTCGTCGGCGCCGTGATGAGCGACCTCTCCGGCCGCCGCGGCCGGCTGCTCGGCACCGACAAGGTCGGCGAGAACAGGACGCTGGTGAAGGCCGAAGTACCGCAGGTCGAAATCACCCGCTACACCATCGACCTACGCTCCCTGTCGCACGGCGCGGCGTCCTTCACCCGGGAGTTCTCCCGCTACGAGGCGATGCCCGACTCCGCAGCCTCCAAACTCAAATAGCTAGCTCTTGGTGTCGCGGTTGAGGCGGCGGCGGACGTCTCGGGTTTTCAGGTAGGCGGCGACGTCGTCGTAGCGTTCGCTCTGGTTGGCGAACTCGATGTACGAGCGGACGCGGTGCAGCCAGTCGAGCGTGGACGGCTTCACCGCGGTGAGCGCCCCGGTCAGGTGCTGCATGCCGAGCGGCGGCTCGCCTCCGGTGGTCAGCGCCTCGTCGATCACCTTGTCCACGCCGCGCTCGATCAGTGCGCGTAGGTCGGCGCCGCTGAACATCGCGGTCTGCCCGGCGAGCGCCTTCAGATCGAGCCCGTCGGCCGGTACGTCGCGCGTCAGCACGCCCAGGATGTCGGCGCGGGCCGGCTCGTCCGGCGGCGGTACGAAGATCACCCGGTCGAAGCGCCCCGGCCGGAGCATGGCCTCGTCCACGTCCCACGGCGAGTTGGTCGCGGCGAGCACCAGCAGGCCGTCGTTCTCGGAGCCGATCGCGTCCAGCTCCTGCAGCAGTACGTCGACCAGCCGCCGCGCCTCCGACCCGCCGTGCTTGTGCCGCGCGAACGCGAGCGCGTCCAGCTCGTCGAGGAACAGTACGCACGGCCCGTTGGCGCGGGCACGCTCGAACGCCTCGTGCAGGTTCCGCTCGGAGACGCCCAGGTACGGGTCCATCACGTCCTCGATGCGTACGTTGATGAACGGCAGCCCGCACTCCCCCGCGGTTGCCCGGGCGAGCAGCGTCTTCCCGCAGCCGGGAGGTCCGTAGAGCATCACGCCGCCGCCGGACTTCCGCCCGTACTTCTCGTACAGCTCCGGGCGGCTCTGCGGGAGGATGACCATCCGGTGGATGACCCGCTTGATCTCCTCCATCCCGCCGACCTGGTCGAAGGTGGTGGTCTCC
>DASSDE010000433.1:0-2653 GCA_035697365.1 Kribbella sp.
GGTGCAAGGCGAACGGCGGCGCGCGAACCGGAACCGCCCGGTCGGCGAGCTGACCATCAAGCCGGTCGACCTGCGGATGGACCTGCCGGTCGGGACCGAGGTCCAGGTCACCTTCGAGGTGGACGCGTCGAACCTGGTGACGGTGGTGGCCGACGTCCCGCTGATCGGGGCGCAGTTCGAGGCGGACATCGACCTCGGGTCGGTGAAGACGCCGTCCGCGGACGAACTGACGCAGCAACTGGCCGAGGCCGAGGACCGGCTCGAGGTTCTGCAGCGGTCCGCGGATCTGCCGGAGGTGGACGAGCGGCTGCGCCGGCTGGAGGCCGAGGGAACGCTCGCGACCGTGCGGGAGCAAGTCCGGGCGGCGGCAACCGATGCGGGTGCCGCCGCGACGGCCGAGGACCGGCTCCGCGATTTCCAGGCGGACCTCGACGACATCGAGGATCTGGTGGCGCTGCCTCGCCGTACGCGCGAGCTGCTCGATCTGCTCGCCGAGGCGGCGGAGTTGGTGCACG
Source organism: Kribbella sp. (assembly GCA_035697365.1). Classification (GTDB taxonomy): domain Bacteria; phylum Actinomycetota; class Actinomycetes; order Propionibacteriales; family Kribbellaceae; genus Kribbella. The sequence goes on from DASSDE010000433.1 coordinate 516, forward strand.
CGGCGGGCGCAGTACGGGACGAACAGGAGCTGACCGCCCTGCGCGAAGCGGCCCAGCACGCGATCGACGAGCGCGACCTCAAGGGGATCGACGCGGTGACGGAGCGCGCCGAGATCTTCATGGCGCGGCTGTACCGGCGTCAGCCCGGCTGGCACGAGGCCGTGTACTGGGATGTCGTACGGCAGCCCGGCATCCTGCCGCCGACCACGGAGGCCGACCGGCTGGTGCGTGAGGGTCGCGAAGCGATCAACAAGCGTGACCAGCGGGAGCTGGAACACGTCGTGCAGCAGATGATCCGCCTGCTCCCGCGCGACGAGCGGGACATCATCATCGGGCTCACCAAATGACGGACCTCCGGCAGCAGGTCGCCGTCACCCGTGCCACCGAGCTCGCGCGATCCGGGGACCTGGACAGCGCGGCCGCGCTCCTCACCGACCTCTCGGAGCCCGCCGCCCTTGACCTGCTGGCTCGGATCCGCGCTCAGCAGAAGCGCTGGTCTGAAGCCGATGCGCTGTGGGCGCAGGTGCAGAAGACGGCGCCTGATGATGCGGCCGCTGCAGCCGGGCGGAAGACTGTTGCAGCGATCCGCAAGCATCGCCGGGCGGCGCGACCGATGCTGCCGATCGTCGGCGCTGTGGTGCTGGTCGGTGCGGTGGTTGCCGGTGGTCTCGTTGCGGTCGGACGCGGTACGGATGCTCCTGCAGCCGAGCCTGTGGTGCAGCCGACGGCTTCTGCAACACCGACTATGGATACCGGGGCTGAGCAGCGTGCGGCGGAGTTGGCTCGCCGGCTGGCGGAGATGGAGGCGCAACGACGGGCGTCGGCTGCTGCGCTCGCCGCTGAGCTGGCGACGCTTCAGCGCCAGGCTGCTGGGCCGGGGGTACAGGCGCAGCGCGGCACGAGTGTGGTCCGGGTGGTGTTCCTCGATGGTGTTTTCACGGCCGGCACCGACCTCAGTCCGGCGGGGCAGGCGGCTCTCGATGCGCTCGGCAAGCGGCTGCCTGGGATGAAGGCGTCGATCACGGTGACCGGGTTCTCCGTGGTCGTACCAGGTGGGAGCAGCTCGGGCGGTTCCCGTACGGCGTTGCTGCGCGCCCGGGTCGCGACGCAACAGTTGAGTACGGCATCCGGGTTGCCGCTGACCGCGTTCACGATGCAGTCGGGCGACCAGGCGCACCCGCCGTACCGGACGGACGCCAAGAACCGCACCGTCACGGTCACGCTGACGCCGCTGACCGAGGGGTAAGAGGGCTCTAATGCCATGATGACCGCATGGAGCTGAAGATGTCGGCGTCGTACGACGCCACCCCCGAGGAAGTGTTCGCGATCGTCACCGACCCGGCCTTCCGCGAGCAGGCCTGCGAGAAGACCAAGGCGCTCTCGTACGACGTGAAGGTCAGCGCGTCCGGCGGCGACACCGTGGTCCGGGTCAGCCGGAAGATGGAGGCCACCGACATCCCGGACATGGCGCGGAAGTTCGTCGGCGAGACACTGACCGTCGTCCAGACCGAGACCTGGCACGCGGCTGCCGCGGACGGTTCGCGGACTGCGGACGTGGCGGGCGAGATCAGCAACACCCCGGTCACCTTGAAGGGCACCGCGCGGATCGGCGCCAACGGTGCGCAGACGGTTCAGGCGATCGACCTCGACGTGAAGGTCGCGGTGCCGCTGATCGGCAAGAAGCTGGAGCCGTTCGTGGTGGACGCCATCCGCTCCGGGCTGCAGAAGGAGCACGACCTGGGGCACGAGTGGAGCGGCAAGTAGCCGTGTCGCTGCACTGACGACGGCACCTCCGGTGGCAACCTGAAAGCAAGCGTTGCCCCGGAGGTGACAAGTTCAATGCGAACCCCCCTGCGACCCAAGCGCGCGCGTCAACCCGCACCACCCCGTGCGGTGGGCGCGGACCCGAGTCCCGGTGTGGACGCGGCTGCCGGTGTGGTTGCGAGCGCTGCGCAGTACTGCGCGTTCTGCGCGACCGAGATGCCGTTCGAACGCATCGAGCCGTCCGACTACCAGATCGACGAGCCCGACGAATGGATCTGCACCAAATGCGGCTCCGCCCTCCTCATCGACCCACCCACCCAACCCATCCCCCACACAGCCTGACCCAGCACCCCCAGCCGGTGCAGCGCGAACCC
>DASSDE010000434.1:0-5201 GCA_035697365.1 Kribbella sp.
GCTCCAGACCGGTGAAATTGTTGCCCTGGGCAAGTGCCAGGACGTCGTCGAGTGCTGCTCCGGGACAACCGAGGGTGGCGAAACCTAAGCGCATACGGTCTATCTGATCAGATCCAGCGGCCACGGCGCGGTTGGGTCCGCGGGGCGGTCTGCTGGTCGGGGTCGGTCGGCTGCTGCTGGTCGTACGCGTACGGCGACTGCTGCTCGTACTCGCCCTGCTCCTGCTGGTGCTGCGAGCCGTACGACTCGGTGGCGTAGTTCGGGCTGTGGGTCTCGTACGACTCGGTGCTGCTGCCGTACTCCGAACCGCTGGTGTAGTTGTCGTACTGGTTCGGGCTGGACTCCGAGTTGTACGACGAGGCGTAGTCCGAGGTGTACGACGACGAGCCGTAGTCCGTGTACTCGTTGTCGGCCGAGTACGTGGGCTCGGGTCCGTACGACGGCACCGGCGGGAGCGGCTTCGACGGCGTCAGGAAGTCGTCCTGCACGTCGTGGCTCGGGACCGGAGCGGGTTCGTAGTACCCGGAGGAGGCGGACACGGGCGACGCCGGCTGGGTGTGCTCGGACTGCCCGTAGACGGGGTGGTCCTGGTACGCCGGCTGGGTCGGGTGCTCGGGGTAGCCGGAGTGCTCGGTGTGCGTGGCGTGGCTCGGGACCGCCGGCTGGATCGCCGACGGGCTGTCCACCGCGACCCGAGCGGCCCGTCGACCGGCGCGCGCAACAGGCGCGGGCTCAGGCTCGGGTGCGGGCTGGGGGGCCTCGTAGGTCTCCGCGGGGGAGGACGTCGAGGTCAGGTAGTCCGACTCGTACGTGTACGGCTCCGAGTAGCGGGCGGCCCACTGCTCCTCGACCGACTGCTGCTGGTACGAGTACGGCTCGGGCTCGACGACGGTCATCGGCGGAGTCTCCTCGCGCCAACTGCTCGCCGATCCGAGCGTGTCCTGGGTGATCGTGTTGCGGTACTCCTCCCAGGTCGGCTCAGCCGGCTCCGGGCCGGCGTACGTCGCCGCGGCCGGCTTCTCGTACTCCGGGGCGGCCGGCTTCTCCTCCTGCCAGGACTCGATCGGGCTGAACTGCTCGGTCGCCGGACCGCCGTTGTCGTCCTGCCAGTTCTCCACGACGGGCGCGAACGGGCTCCACTGCGGCGCCTCCTGCGCCGGATGCGGGGCGAACGGGCTCGCGGCCGGTGCTTCCGGAGGCGGTGCTTGCGGAGCCGGGGCTTGCGGAGCCGGGGCGAACGGGTTGGCCGGGGCCTGCGGAGCGCCGGCCATCTGCAGCTGCGGCTGCGGCTCGCGGACCAGACCCAGTGCCGGCGCGATCGGCTCGGAGATCGCCGGCTGCTCGTCGGTGTCGTCGTTCGCGTACGACGGGACCTGCGTCACCTCGTACGACGGAACGGCGCTGAGCTTCGGACCCTGGTCCCACCAGGGCACCCACGCGCGGCTGGTCTGCATGTGGTTGATCTTGCGGATGATCATCGTCGCCCCGACCGCGGAGATCGCGGTCAGTACGAGCGATGCCGTACCGGCGAGGGCGATGCCGCGCAGCGAGCCGACCGTTGCGTCCATCCACATCAGGAACCGGCGGACCACCACGTCGAACGCAAGAGCGCCGATCCAGGCGACCCACCACACCGAGGTGAGCTGAGGGGTCCTGAACCGGCGCAGGTCGTCCGCGTAGACCGGGGTCTTCGGGTCGCTGGCGAGCCAGACGTCGTCGACGATCTGCTTCGGGTACCAGAGGTTGGGGCCGGGGACGAACCAGCTGGCCAGCACCCAGCCGTGGCTACGGCGGTGGTCGGCCTGGCAGAACACCTCGGAGTTGACCCGGGTCCGCCACAACCACAGCACGAAGAAGACCGCGGCGGCGACAGAGATGACGACGTTCGGAACGGCGGTGATCTTGGCGATCGCGTCGGCGCGGTTCAGATCCGCGTCGTCGACGTTCGGCGCTCCGCTCAGGTAGCCGTGGACCACCGAGTACGTGTTCCAGTCGGACCACGTGGAGAGCAGGTGAGTCACCGTGGATGCACCCAGCAGTCCGATCGCGATCTTTCCGACCGTACCGATCCGCTGGAACTCTTCAGCCGCGTGCGGCTGCCACTCTTCCTCGTCCTCGACAGGGGTCATCAATGCCTGCGGGTGGCTCACGTCTCGCGTCCCTCGCGTTGCTGGAACTCCGTCGTCTGTTCGGCTCTTCGGCCAGATCCTGCCCCCGCGTGACCGAGCCACATTGATACCACGAAGTAGGTATGCCAGGGCAGCCGGCCCCAGCACAGAGGGTGTCGACTTAACGTGTTCTTTTCGTACGCCCATCACCACTGGTAACGAGGCAGTGGACCGGGCGTGACGGTTTGGTTTACCGCGCAGGTGGTTGGAAGCCGTTCTGCGCCGTTCCGACCGCCCACCACGGCACCCAGGGACGCATGCTCTGGAGCTCGTCGATGCGCTGGATCAGGATCACCGCGAGCACGGCCGCGCCGGTGGTGAACAGCGCCGAGACGGAGGACAGTATGACGTTCGTTCGCAGATCCCCGAGCTCCGACGCGCCGGCCAGGACACCTCTTTGCACGATGTTCCCGGTGACGAAGCCGGCCACCCAGGTCAGCCACCAGGCCCAGACCAGCCGGGTGCCCGGCACGTCCTGCAGGCTGGTGATCAGCGGATCGGTCCGCTGGTCGCTGGCCGCGACGACGTCGTCGACGACCTGCTTCGGGTACCAGAGGTTCACGACCGGCACCAACCAGCCGCCGAGGACCCATCCGCGGGTGTAGCGATGCTCGCCGCGACAGAACATCTCCGCGTTCCACCGGACGCGCCAGAGCCAGACGATGAACACCACCGCGGCGGCGAGCAGTGCGAGCGCGGCAACGATCCCGAGCGAGCCGGAGATCAGGTTCGCCTCGGACATCTTGTCCGGGTTGTTGCCGTACGTCCTGCGGGTCCGGTAGAGGTACCAGTCGGACCAGGCCGTCGACCAGGTGGTGACGGTGACGAGGCCGATCAGAACGGACGCGGCGAGGCCCATCGCCCGCTCGGAACTGAACCAGCGGTCCAGCGGTACCTTCGACGGCCGGCTCGGCATGGATCAGACATAGCACAACAGGGCGTGACCGGGCGAGAGCATCGGGTTGTGGCGCATTCCTGCCGGAAACTGTCGGCGGCAGCGGGAAGGATGGACCTTATGTACTGGTCCGTGGTCGACTCACCGATTGGCGACCTCACGCTCGCGGTCGACGAGACCGGTCTGTGCCGGCTGCACTTCGGCGGCACCGACCGCCCGCAGGACAACGATCCGCTGTTGAGCGAGGCCGCGGAGCAGCTGAAGGCGTATTTCGCGGGCGAGCTGCAGGAGTTCACCGTGCCACTGTCGATCCGCGGCGGCTCCGACTTCGAGCGCGCGGTGTGGCAACAGCTGACCCGGATCCCGTACGGCGAGATGCAGACGTACGGCGACGTCGCGAAGATCGTCGGCGACGTGGGCGCCGCCCGCGCCGTCGGCACGGCCTGCAACCGGAATCCGATCGCGATCGTGGTGCCCTGCCATCGCGTGGTCGGCGCCGGCGGGAAGATGGTCGGCTTCGGCGGCGGCATCCCGACCAAGCGGCACCTGCTCGAGCTCGAGGCCCGGATCACCCTCGAGACACTCTGGGCCTAGGGCGTGTCTCCTGATCCCTGACGAAGATCTGACACTCGGCCGCGCGATATCGAGGCGCGACGGTCCGCCCCGGGCACTAACGTTTGAAGCGAGCGATTCAGTGCTGTTCGCAAACCCACCCCACCACCCGATTCAGGCGTCCTCCCCACCTGCCTTGGAAGACACATAAATGAACAAAGCCCGCACCACCGATCACCTCCATCCCGACCTCAGTGCACTGATGGACAAGAGCGCTGAGGAATGGTCCGCCCCGGAGATCCAGGACGTCGCCCGCGCGGCGCTCCGGATGCACGCCCCCGACCGGGAACCGATGACCTGGACCAAGCGGTTCAAGGTCGTTCCCTGGCTGCACCGCAACGACGCGGTCTGCCTGAGCTGCGGCGGTACGTACCCCTGCATCACCCATCGGTACGCGACCCAACTGCTCTCGGCCGGCCGCTACCCGATGACCAAGCCCGACGATGACGACGCGGAGCCGCAGGTCACGCCCTGAGCGTCGTTCCCGCAAGACGACGTCCGGACGAACGAAGGTCCCGAACCCCACCTGGAGTTCGGGACCTTCGCCGTTGCGGTGGTGTCAGGAGTCGCTGGGACGGGACTCGCCCGAACCCGTCGACTTCCTGGTGGTGGTCTTCTTCGTGGCGCCGTTGGACGCGGCCTTCACCTCGTCCTTGGAGTCCTCCGACTTGGACTCCTCCGGCTTGGCCTCCGCCTTCGGTGCGTCCGCCGCGGCCGCGTCGGACTTCGGTGCGGGTGTCTTCGCTGCGTCGGACTCCGGCTTGGCGTCGGACTTGCCGTTCGACGACGTACCGGTGGCGGTGCTCGACGAGGTGCTGTCGGCCGGGCGCGACGTCGCGCCGGCCGGGGCCGAGCTGTAGTCGCGACCGCTGGTCGGAGTCGACTGCCAGGCCGGCTCCGGCGGGGTCAGCAACTTCTTCACCGCGGCCGCGGCAAGGGCGCCGAGACCCAGGAACAGCACCAGGTTGCGGAGCTTGTGGCTCTTCTTCGGAGGGTCGAGCTCACCGGCCAGCGCGGCCTTGGTGGCCTTGCCCCGGCGGGTGGTCTCCTCGACGACCGGCTCGGCGGCGGCCGCCAGGGTGGCCAGTGCGGCGGTCACCTTCGGCAGGACGTCGTCGTTCAGCCGGCCACGGGCCTTCTCGGCCGCGTGCTCGGTGGCCGGGCCGACCTTGGCGAGCGCGTCGTCGAGCACCGGACCGGCCTTCTCGACCGCCTGGTGGGCCAGGTGCGCGCCCCGCTCGACAGCCTTCTCGGCGTACGGCGACACCTTCTCCCGTGCGGTGCCCACAGCCGGCCCGAGGTGCTCACGGACCTGGCCGACGGCCGGGCCGAGCTTCTCCGACGCGGACTCGGCGAGTGGCCGGACCCGGTCCTTGGCGACCTCGACCCGGCCCTTGGACTTCCTCAAACCCACGGTTCCCTCCTCGGTGCCGCCCGCGCCGCGGACGGCTCTCCCGCCCATCGGCGACATGGGCTCGTTCTGGTTACGGCTCTGGACAAATCCGGCTGCATCTGCATCGTACGAC